>JBATLA010000001.1:0-3689 GCA_049669945.1 Polyangiales bacterium
TTGTTGGGCCGCTCGACCAACACCACTGCCTTCGCCACAGACTGCTCCGCGCGGCGGCGGGTGCTCGGGCTGGGCGCGACCATGTGGGCCTCGCCCGCGGCGCTCCAGACCGGAAGATCGGCGGACGAATCCCCGAGGTATTGAAAGCCCCCGGCCCCGAAACGCGAGACGAGATACTCGGCCTTGTGACGCCCCTTGAGATTGGTATCGCTGTGCGTCCCCACGGCCTCGTCGATGAGATCGACATGCTCGCCCACCGCGTCGGCGACGCTCTGGTCCGATGCGGTGACCAGCAAGACCTGCCTGCCGTCGGCTCGCGCCCGTCGCATCTCGGCGAGCACCTGGCTGCGGTACGGAAGCGCCGACGCATCGATCTTCACATTTCGAGCTACGTACTTCTTGAGTGCGGGCCTGCCACTCATCAGAGCGCCGATCAGCGAAAACAACTTCCATGGCACGGTTTTCAGGAACTCGAGGATGCCTTCGACGGTCACGTCGGTCGCGACGAGCGTCCCATCGAGGTCTACGCAGAGCGGCTTGGTGGAACGCGTGTTCGCCGCTGTGGACCCGCTGCTCATGCGCTTCTCACAGGCCCCGCAGCGCCGCTTCGAGGCGCTCCCGCTTTTCGCGAAGTTGTGAAGCGTCGCGCTTGGATTTTTCGACCACGGCTTCCGGCGCCTTGTCGATGAAGCTTGGGTTCGTCAGCTTCTTCTCGACCGCACCGAGCTCCTTCTCGAGCTTCTTGAGATCGCGCTCGAGCCTGTTGCGTTCCTTTTCGGTATCGATGACACCGGGTACCACCGCCCGCACGCCGGGGTTCACGAACACCGCAGCGTTGGCGAAGTGCGCCCCCGGATCGTCGAGTTTGCCGGCATCGGCCTCGAACCGCATCTCACAGCGCGCAAGCGTTTCGATGGTCGATCGCTCGGCCTCGAGCACGGAGCGCGTCTGTTCGTCGTCCGTGTGCCAGTGGATCGACATCGGGTGGCTCCTCGGGACATCATGTTCGGCGCGAATGGTACGCGCGCTCCCGACGAATGCTTGCACCACCTCGAAATCGCGCTCCGCCTGCCGGTCGATCTTCGCATCGACGAGCGCAGAGGGGAAGCGGCTGATCATGATGCTCTTGGCCGCGCCGTCCCACTTGGGAACGCGCTGCCAGATCTCCTCCGTGATGTGCGGCATCATCGGATGAAGCGCCCGCAACACCGTCTCGAGGACGTGCACCAAGGTTGCCTCGGTTTCAGCGACCAACGCCTCGTTTCCACTGTCGAGGGCCGGTTTACTCACCTCGAGGTACCAGTCACAGAACTCGTCCCACACGAAGTGGTAGAGCGCGCCGGAAGCCTCATCGAGGCGGTACGCGTCGAGCCCGCTCGAGGCGAGGTCCAGTGCGTGGTAGAGCCGAGATAGGACCCAGCGGTTGGCGAGGGCCTTCGGCTGTGGACACTGCTGAGAGGCCAGTGTCGACGAATCGCCGAGGCGCATCAGCGCATAGCGGGACGCGTTCCAGAGCTTGTTCGCGAAGTTCCGGTACCCCTCGATACGCTTGATCGAAAGCGCGATCCGGCGCGACTGTGGCGAATAGCTGAGCAGCGTCATACGAAGCGCATCGGCACCGTACGCAAGGAAGCCGTCGGGGTAGGTCGATTTCAGATACTTGAGGCCGGACTTCTTTGCTCCAGCCTTCTCGGCCTTCGCCAGCAGCTCTTCGCCGGTCGCGCCGTAGATCACGTCTAGCGGGTCGACGACGTTGCCCTTCACCTTGCTCATCTTCTCGCCGCGCTCGTCGGTCACGAGGCCCGCGAGCAGCACCCGATTGAAGGGGACCTCACCCATGAAGTGGAGGCCCATCATGATCATTCGCGCGACCCAAAAGAACAGGATGTCGTACCCGGTCTCCATGTCCTGCGTCGGGTAGAAGCGTTCGAGCGCGACCGTCTTGTCCGGCCATCCAAGAGTCGAGAACGGCCACAGTCCCGAGCTGAACCAAGTGTCGAGCACATCCTCGTCCTGTCGAATCGAGGAGCTACCACAGCCGCCACACACTTTCGCGTCCTCACGCGAGACCGTCACGTGATCACAGATTGCGCAATACCACGCGGGAATCGGATGCCCCCACCAGAGCTGCCGCGAGATGCACCAGTCTTGGATGTTCCGAAGCCAGTGGAAGTACGTCTTGGTCCACTCTTGGGGCAGAATCTGAATGGTGCCGTCTTCGACCGCCTCGATTGCTGGCGCGGCGAGCGGCTCCATCCTGACGAACCATTGAGTCGAGATCATCGGTTCGACGATGGTGCCCGACCGCTGTGAACGCGGCAGCGTCATCATGTGCTTCTTGCTGCCGCGCGCGAGCCCGCGGTTGGCGAGCTCGATCTCCACTGCCTGGCGCCCCTCGAATCGCTCGAGCCCTTGAAACGGACCCGCATTCTCGTTGAGGGTCCCATCGAGATTGAGGATGTTGATCTCCTCGAGGCCGTGGCGCTTGCCGGTGGCGAAGTCGTTCGGGTCGTGGGCCGGCGTCACTTTGACGACGCCGGTTCCAAACTCCGGGTCGACGAGCTCCGCGTCGAGGATGATGGGAATCATTCGATCGACGAACGGATGGCGTACGTACTTGCCGTGCAAGTGCCGATAGCGCCCGTCGTCTGGATGAATCGCAACCGCCGTGTCGCCGAGCATGGTCTAGGGACGCGTCGTCGACACGACGACCTCGCCGTCGCCGTCGGCCAAGGGGTAGGCGAAGTCGAACATCGCACCTTCGACGTTCTCCTCCTGCTCGACCTCGAGGTCCGACAGTACGGTCTGCGACTCGACGTCCCAGTTCACCAAGCGGGTGTCACGGTAGATGAGCCCTTCTTCGTAGAGCCGCACGAACGCCTCGCGAACCGCGCGAACCATATCCGGGTCCATCGTGAACTTCGTCCGGGGCCAGTCGCAGGAGGCGCCCATCTTTCGAAGCTGCTGAAGGATCCGGCCACCCGACTCCTCTTTCCATTGCCAAACCCGCTCGATGAACTTCTCGCGGCCGAGATCATGGCGGGTCAGGCCCTCATTCTTGAGCTGCCGCTCCACCACCACCTGTGTCGCAATCCCGGCATGGTCGATGCCAGGAACCCAGAGGGTGTTGTAGCCCTGCATACGCTTGTGGCGGCACAGCACGTCCTCGAAGGTAGTGCGGCAGGCGTGCCCCATGTGGAGCGAGCCCGTGACGTTGGGGGGCGGAATCGCGAGCGTGTAGGTCGGGCGATGATCGTCTGGCTCTTCAGAGGCGGCGAAGAACCCCGAACTCTCCCAGAACTCGTACCAGCGCTCCTCCGCTTCGGTTGGCGAGTACTGCTTCGGCATCTCGTCGGATCGTTCGCTCATCCGACGGACCGTGTGCTGTGAAATCGAGGGGCAGTCAAGCCTCAGTCGCCGACGAGACGGTGCAATTCCTCGCGGATCATGGCTTCGGCGAGCTCGGGAACGACTTCCCAGACGACACGCTCGACGACTTCAGCAGACAGCTTGAGGACGCCTTCGACCTGATCGGGCGTGAGACCCAAGGTCTGCAAGCGCTCGACGACCGAATGGGAGAGCGCTTCGCCCATCACCCCGGAGCTATGAGCGGGTACCGGCGCGGAAGAAATCGGACGCGCGACTGGCGCCGCGGCCGGGAGGGACGAAGCCACCGCAGAGCTCGGGGA
>JBATLA010000002.1:0-2252 GCA_049669945.1 Polyangiales bacterium
CACTTGGACCTTGCCGGCGGTGCTGTTCGCCGATCCGCTCGGGCCGAACGGCCTTCGCGTGAACGCCTCGGGCCTCGCCGTGGGTCTCGAATGCACGATGGGCGTCGACAGCAACGACCCGGTCCACGGCGTCGGAGTGCCGGGGAAGTCGAGTCCCACACCCGATACACTGCTGCTCGAGTTCCCGATTCAAGTGCCTTGATCCGGCCGAACCTGCGGATCCTGCGCGTTGCATGGGGCTCAGGCCGGTTTCACATGGCCAAGCCAGCTCATTAATACCATTATCGGGGAACCCGTTTCTTCGCCCCCAGCCACAAAGGAGTGCGCTGTGTTCGCACGATTGTTCCAGTTCGTCGTACTGACTGCCTTCTTGTCGGTCTCCGTTGCTTCCGCTGCCAGCGCCCAAGACGAGTACACCTTGTTCGAATCCGGGCAGACGCGGCCCATTGCGATGTCGCCGAACGGTGTCTGGCTCTACGTGGCGAACACCCCCGACGCGCATGTGGAGGCCTACGCTGCCGGCGGCAGCGTACCCCACGTCTTCTCGATTCCGGTCGGCCTCGAGCCGGTGGCGCTCGGCGCCCCGAACGACAGCGAGCTCTGGGTGGTCAACCACCTCTCTGACAGCGTGAGCATCATCGACACCGTGGCCACGCCGCCTCGGGTCGTGCGCACCCTGCATGTCGGCGATGAACCGCGTGACATCGTCTTCGCGGACGGCAAGGCCTTCATCACGACCGCGCACCGCGGACAGAACACGCCTTGGCAGGATGGCGACTACGACACGCCGGGCATCGGCCGTGCGGACGTCTGGGTCTTCAACGTGTCGGACCCGGGCGCGGGCATGGGTGGCACGCCGCTCACGGTCATCAATCTCTTCGGGGATCGCCCTCGCGCCTTGGCCGTGTCGCCGGACGAGTCTCGCGTCTACGCCGCGGTCTTCCGCTCGGGCAACCAGACGGTGGCCGTCGGTGAGGGCTTGGTCTGCAACAACGCCGGGAGCTGCAGCATCCAGGGGAACAGCTACCCGGGCGGCCGGCCGAATCCAGAGACCAACTTCCAGGGCACCACCAGCCGGGAGACGGGCGTCATCGTCGGCTTCGATGAAGGCTCGGGTCAGTGGCGCGACGAGCTCGACCGCAACTGGAATATGGCGGTGCCCTTCGACCTCCCCGACTACGACGTCTTCGAGATCGACGCCACCGCGAACCCGCCCGTCCAGCTCGGGCCGCTGTCCGGCGCCGGCATCACCGAAGGCGTGCCCCATGTGGGCACGATTCTCTTCAACATGATCGCCAACCCGATCAACGGCGATGTCTACGTGAGCAACACCGATGCGAACAATCGGATTCGCTTCGAGGGCATGGGGGACTACGTGAGCGTCATCGGGCCCAAGCCTTCAGGCGATGCGCCGACGGTGCGTGGTGAAATCGCCAAGGCGCAGATCACCGTCCTCGACGCCTCCGGCGACAGCGTGGTCACGCCTTACACCGAGTTCTCCGTGATTCCGCAACTGCTCAATACACACATCCCCTACGGGACGATCCCCGTTCCCGCCGGCGTGAAAGACAAGAGCATTGCGACGCCCACCGAGATGGCGATCACGAGCGATGGCGCCACGCTCTACGTGGCGGGCTTCGGGTCCAACAGCGTGCACATCTACGACACGGCCCAGTTGAAGGCCGGCAACTTCACGCCGAACACGAACGACATCATCAACATCCCGGTGTCCCTCGGCGGCATTACCGGAGGCGCCAGCGGCCTCGTGCTCGACGAGGCACGGAGCCGCTTGTACGTGACGAGCCGCACGACCAACGAGGTCTACATCTTCAACACCAGCGACAAGAGCTTGGTGAAGACACTGCGGCCGCACAACCCCGAGCCGCCCGAGGTCATGGACGGCCGCCCCTTCCTCTACGACGCGAAGCTCACCGGGAGCAATGGCGAGGCATCGTGCAGCAGCTGCCACATCTTCGGCGACATGGACGATCTGAGCTGGGACTTGGGTGATCCGGATGTCGTGCCGACGCCAAACCCGAACCCCAAACCGCTCCAAGACCCGACGCACGCGCCCAACATCAATGGCCTTCCGAACCCGCAGGCCTTCGACCCACTCAAGGGACCGATGACGACGCAGAGTCTTCGCGGGATGGTGAACGCCGGGCCGATGCACTGGCGCGGTGATCGAACGGGCCCGGCCTGCGAGAGCATCGACACCAACCGGAACCCAGCATGTGAGACCCAGGCCTTCA
>JBATLA010000003.1:0-1899 GCA_049669945.1 Polyangiales bacterium
ATCGATTCCAATACTCCGGTCAGAAGCGACTCGAACCGGCTCCGCACTCGGGTCGCGGTGTCTTTCACTTCGTCGTGACTCAACGGTCCGTCTGAGAGCCCCGCAGCCAGATTCGAGATGCAAGAGATGCCGAGGACGCGCAGCCCCAGGTGACGGGCAGCAAGGACTTCCAGCACCGTGCTCATACCCACCGCGTCGGCCCCGAGCGTCCGGAGCATCCGCACTTCGGCGGGCGTCTCGTACGCCGGGCCCAACAAGCCCGCGTAGACGCCCTGCCGCAGCTCGAAGCCGAGCTGTCGGGCGACGCCGTTTGCGGTTGCGATCAAGCTCGGATCGTAGGCCGTGGTCATGTCGACGAATCGCTCGCCCAGACGTTCGTCGTTTGGACCGAGGAGGCTACTGGTGCCTGTGAGATTGAGCTGATCGGTGATCGCCATCAGGTCGCCTGGCGCGAACGACGACGCGATCCCGCCGGCCGCGTTGGTGACGAACAGAGTGCGCGCGCCGAGCTGCGCCATCAGACGGATGCCGAAAACCACCGCGTCCGGGGACCAGCCCTCGTAGAGGTGGGCGCGTCCCTGCATCGCGACGACCCTGCGCCCCCTCTTGCTGCCGACGACCAGATTGCCTGCATGTCCTGACACGCCAGACCTCGGCATGTTTGGGATCTCTGCGTAGGGAATTGCTCGCGCATCGTCCAGATCGTCAGCGTACGCGCCGAGGCCCGATCCCAGCACCAGCGCGACGTCGACCCGCCCTGTTTGGTCGGCGACCGCCTTCTTCGCTTCGAGGAGCGCCTCCATCATCGCGTCCGCATTGTACGCGACCTCGGCTATAGTGCCCGCCGGATGACGAAACGAGTCGCAGTCGCCAGCCTGCTGCTCCTGCTTGCGTGCTCGCGAGGAGGGGTCGACGGGCCCTCGGCCGAAACCGCCCGCGAGGTCGTGCAAGAGGACGAGATCCCCCAAGTCATCGAACCCCCGGTGCTCGTATCGATCGTCCCCGCCGCCAGCGCCCAGGAGATCCCACGCGACTGCCGGAACCCGGTCGAAGAAACGTGCAATGCGATCGATGACGACTGCGACGGTGTGATCGACGATGGATGCGGGTACGGGACAGGCTTCATGCAGGTCACTATCTCGTGGGACACCGGGGCCGACATCGATTTGTACGTCACCGGTCCGCTCGGGGACACGCTGAGCTTCCAGCGGCCGTCGACACCTTCTGGCGCGCGCGTCGACCACTCCGGGCGCGGCGATTGTAGCGACTCGACGGAGAACGCGCGGATCGAGAATGTTCGCTGGGTCGGCACGCGGCCGGCGGGTGGCATCTATGAAGTCGAGGTGCGCTACTGGGGGGAATGCATCACTGGTGGTGGCCCGACCAATGTCACCGTCTCGGTCGCGGTCGGTCGGGAGATCGCTGGTCAGTACGTCCAGAGCCTCCTTCCTGGCGAGCGCATTCGGGTGCTGCGCTTCGTCGTGCAATGAGCACAGCCGGCGAGCGCGCTTGGTTTGGCGTTTGCTTCGTGTTGCAGGCGTTCGCGTTCGTGGGATCCGCCGGAGCGGCGCGGTACGGTGCGGCGCCTTCCCTCGTCGTCCTCGGCGTTGCGTTCGCCTTCGTTCCCTACGCGGGCGTCGTCGTTTTCTCGCGCGCCCTCGAGGGCGTTCGCCAACCGGCACTCGTTGCAGTCGCAGCCACCTCCGCCATCGGCGCGATCTGGCTGCTCGCCCCGCCGGTTCTCTCTGACGATATCTACCGCTACATCTGGGAGGGCAGGCTCTGGCTCGAGGGCCTCAACCCGTACGGCATCCCGCCCGAGGACCCCTCGTTGACGCCGTTGCGCGACGAACTCTGGGAATCGATCAACAACAAAGGGCTTGCGAGCATCTACCCACC
>JBATLA010000004.1:0-1944 GCA_049669945.1 Polyangiales bacterium
GGTCTCACCTTCGAGACTCGCATCGATCCGAGCCGCGAGGCCGTCCAGCGACCCGCCCCATCCGAGGCGGTCGCGCACCGCGCGAAGACGGCTCGGCGCGACGGCAGATTGCACGAAGGCTCGCGTAGTCGGCGGAGTGTCTCCATCGTCGAGAAGCGGCGAGCCTTCATAGAGCAGCACCGCCGCTGATTTGAATGTTTCCGGAACGAAGAAGGACGCCAGCAACGCCACCAGCGAAGCGGCGACGAACATGGCCCCCACACGGCGCCGCTGCGGCCAAAGGATGCGCAGCACGCGCCGCGGCTCTACCGGAAGACCAGGCCTTCGAGGCTTGGTGCCGCGCTCGTCGAACTCGGGATCGTAAGTCGCATCGTCCAAGTCGTTGCCTAGTATGTCAGAGCATGCCGGTTTTAGCCGCTCCTGGGCAAGTCGACATCCCGAACGATACTGCTAACGTCGCGCCGTTCATGCGTCCCTGGGTTCAAAAGCTCGTGGCCGCCTGGGGGATCGCCTGGGTGTCGCTCCTGCTCGGACAGGCGATTTGGCGGCTGGGTCCGCTCGCGCTCGAACCGTGGACCGAGGACCTGATGACCAACGACCAGAAGGGGATCTACATCGGCTGGCTGATCGCCAACGCGTACCTCGAGGGCTACCGGGGTTTTCAGCTGCGTTTCTCTCCTCGGGTGGTGTCGCGCGCCGTGTACCTCGGGCAGAACCCGAGACCCTTCTGGGTGATTTTGGCGCTACCTTTCTGCATGAGCCTTTTCCACTCGAGCCGTCGCCAGATGACCGTGAGCTGGTCCTTCATCGCCGGGCTGATTCTTCTGATTTGGTGGGTGCGATCGCTTCCCCAGCCGTGGCGCGGCATTATCGATGGCGGCGTCGTTCTCGGTCTCTTGTGGGGTCTGGGGGTGATTTGGGCCCTTTTTGCACGATATCTATTGGGTCACCGGATACCACCACCGGCTGATCTTCCTGCGGACAACGCTGGGCAAGCGGCCGCAGCGGTCGGCTAAATTGTCGTTTTCTTCCTAAAAAGCTGCGGTACCGATAGAGAAAACCCTGTAAAACGCAGGCTGAACGGGCTCTCAGCCTTGGCATGAGGGCATCTCAACCTGCACACTGGCATTTGAGGGGATTCGGGCCACACTTGGGTCGCGAAAAATGGGGATGAGGGATTCAGACACGAGCAAGGGATCACGGTTGGTACCGTGGATCTGTGCGATCACGGCGACGTCACTGGTTTGGGTGGCAGGGTCGTTCGGCACGTCTGCATCCGCCGAGCTGCCGATGACCGGCGACTCCGTGCTGCGCGAAGCACAGCACGCCGACGCGCACGCCGAGCCTTCGGACGATGACCTCGAGAAGATTTCGCAGATGCCGCGCACCGTGTCCCCGTCGGACTTGGAAGCTGCGCCGAGCGTGTCGGTCGGCTACCCGAACCGCGGCCTTCTTCGCTTCGGTCAACGCATCAACGACCACAAGGACTTCACTGTCAAGGTCGGTTCGCAGGACTCGCGTCATGGAACCGGCGAGCTCGTCCGTCTGATCGAACGGGCGGCGCACGAAGTCGCGTTCCGTTACCCACGCTCGCGCCTCACGGTCGGCGATCTTTCGCGACCAACTGGGGGCCGGTTCCGGCCGCACGTCTCGCACCAGAGCGGCCGTGATGTCGACCTTGGGTTCTACTTGTTGGATCGGCGCTCGACGCCAGTGAACGTGCATCTCTTTGTCCGTCTCAACAACAAGGCGATGGGCATTCAGTGGGGCAACCTCTACAAGTTCGACGCCGCGCGTAACTGGGCGCTCATCGAGTCGTTGCTCAGCCACTCGACGACCGACGTGCAACACATTTTCGTCGCCAACGCGATCAAGCGCCGCCTGCTTCAGCAGGCCGTGAAGGAAGGCGCCAACCCCGAGGTCCTGATGCGCGCAAGGCGGGTC
>JBATLA010000005.1:0-15684 GCA_049669945.1 Polyangiales bacterium
GGGGAGGGCAGCTCAAGCGCATCCACCACTTCATGGTGCAGGCCAAGACGATGGACGAAGTCGGGAAGTGCTACGACCGTTTCTTGTTCTCTGGCGGCATGGTGCATCAGACGCTTGGCCGGCATCCCAACGACGAGATGTTTTCTTTCTATGGCTACACACCGTCGGGCTTTCATTTCGAGTTCGGGGCTGGCGCCATCGAGATCACGGAAGGCTGGCAGAGCGTCACGCACGGCAAGGTCAGCGAATGGGGGCACCACCCCCCGCAGCTCCTCACGAAGGCGTACCGCCGTGCGAAGGAAGCCCGCGACAACAAGAGCTGAGTGGTGGACCGGCTCCGGCCTTTGGTCTAGAACACGTTCTACTTTGAGGTCGAAAACATGATCGTAGAAGCAGTTCCCGAAGGAAAGTACGCCGAGGTTGGTGGCGGCATCACGATGCACTACCACGAGGCCGGCAATGGCGAGCGCGGCGCCGTCCTGTTCGTCCACGGCAGTGGGCCTGGCGCGAGCGGTTGGAGCAACTTCAAAAGGAACTACCCGTTCCTCGCCGAGCATGGGTATCGAACGATCGTCCCCGATACGATGGGCTACGGTTATTCCTCGAAGCCTGAAGAGGGTGCGTTCAGCCTTTCTGACGTCGCGGGGCAGTACAAAGGGCTTCTCGATTCAATCGGCGTAGACCATGTGACGGTCGTCGGGAACTCCCAGGGCGGTGCGATCGCGATCACCATGGCGCTCGAGTATCCGGAGCTCGTCGACAAGTTGGTGCTCATGGCGCCGGGCGGTCTGGAGACGCGCGACACGTACATGGCGATGGAGGGGATCAAGGCGATGATCCGCGTCCTCTACAAGGAAGGCATCAGCAAGGAGACCATGCGCAAGGTCTTCACGTTGCAGCTTCACGACGAGTCCAAGATCACAGACGAAGTGATCGAGGAGCGCTACCAGGTAGCGATGACACAACACAAGGACAACATCGCGCGCATTCAGGTCGCCAATCAAGAAGGGCGATTGTCCGAGATCCAGTGTCCTGTTCTCTGCTTCTGGGGGGCGAACGACAAGTTCTGCCCGTCGAGCGGCGCCACGAAGATCGCCGCGAACTGTCTAAACTCGCGCACCGTTCTCATCGCGTCCTGCGGTCACTGGGTCATGGTCGAGTACGAAAAGCTCTTCAACGAGCTAACCCTCAAGTTCCTGAACGACGACCTCGGCTAGGGGACACGCTCCCCCCGGACGGCATTTTCTACGGCTTCTAGGAGGCTCTTGCTGTAGAGGCGGCCGGTGAGGTTCTTGCGGGTTTGGGCTGCCGCGGCGTCCCAGGCGGTTTGGTGGGGCGCGGTGTCGACTACGGTGATCCCGCGCTTCACGAGCGACTCGTACGCGCGATTGTCGTCGCGCCGCGCGAGCTGCTCACTCGCCTTGGCGGCTCGTTCGGACGTGTCGAGTAGGACCTTCTGGTCGTGCTCCGTGAGGGCGTAGAACTTCTCTTTCTTGATGAACGAGCCCCCGATGATGATGCCGAAGTTTTGCTGCGCCATGTAATTCAAGCGCGTGTACCATTGCATTGCAACCGCCGCGAGGGCCGACGCTGGCACCGTGTCGACCATGCGTGTTTGCAGACCGCCGTAGACCTCGGGTGCTCCCATCCGGACTGGATTCGCGCCAATCACACTCATGTACTCCGCGAATACCGGATCGTCCTTCCAAGCCCAGGGCCGGAGCTTCTTGAGGTCCTCCGGCTTGGCGAACGCATCTGAGGAGAAGATCCGGTTCTTTCCAGCCTCCCCCCAGTTCAGGATTACGAAGCCGTTGTCCTCGAACAGCTTGCCGAACCGATCGTCGAGCGCCGTGCGTGTTCGCTCGAGCTCGTCGTACTCCGTGATCAAACCTGGAGCCGCGAGGACCAAGACAGGCCGAGCGACCATTCCTAGGCCCGTGGTCGTAACCCCCGCAGCGTCCATCTGGCCAGCACGCACCTTGCGAATGAAGTCGCGTTCATCGCCTTGGCTGCCGCCCGAATAGAAGCGGAGCTCCACACGGCCCTCGGTGCCGTCCTTGAGGCTCCGGTTCCATGCTTTCATCACCTTCATGAAGGCGGAGCCGGCCGGAGCGAGCGATGCGAAGCGAATCACCGTCTTCGCTTCGGCGCCCGCCTGGGGCGCGGACACCGCGCCGGGTAAGAGAAACGCGCCTGCAGCGAGGAGCATCACGAAAGCATTCTTGAGTTTGATCATAGTTGAGCCTGCAGAGAGTGAGGGCCCAGCGGTGGCCTCACCTCCAGACGTTCCCCGAGCCCTCTGTATTTAGGGGAAAGGCGTTCGGTTACAAGGGCCTCGCCCGAAGGAACTTCGCCGCTCGGTAGCCGATCAGCATACTGGGCGCATTCAGAGCCGAAACCGGGGTCCATGGAATCACCGAAGCATCCGCGATTCGAAGCCCGCTGACCCCTCGAACTCGAAGCTCGGTGTCCACCGGGTCTTCCGACCGCGCCCCCATGCTGCAGCTTCCCGCGAAGTGATACGTCGTGATTGTGTTCTTCCTGATGTAGTTCGCGATCGCCTCGTCGCTCCGCACGCGTGAGCCCGGCATGAGCTCCTTGGCCCCCCAATCGACCAGTCCCTCGGACGCCCCAATCGCTCGCGCCCTCCGAACACCTTTGATCATCGTCTGCATGTCCTCGGGGTTGGCGTAGTACGCGGGGTCGATGAGAGCCTGCTCCTCGACGTCCGTGCTCCGCAGCCGTAGAGTGCCGCGGCTCTTCGGCTTTCCGAGGATGAGGATGATGCCGAACATGTGGTCGGTGAAACGCTGAACGCCACCAAGCTTGAAGGCGGCGCCGATCATCGAGCGAACCATCGAGCGGCTGCGCGGCCCGTAGAGTCCACGCGGAATCACCATCGGCGGAAGCATGCGCTGCATCATCTGTCGCATCGCCGAGGGCGCCGGCCAGTAGACGTAACAGGTGTCGCTCTGAGACGACGGTAGATCGGACCCCTCGTTCGTACGGAAGAAGCTGTAAAGCTGAGGGTAGAAGCAGTCGATATCCTTCTTCGTCTTGTAGAACACCGGCACGTTGGGATGGTCGTGAAGCCCGGCGCCGACGCTCGGACGATCAGCCACGATCGGGATCCCGAGCTCGCGCAAATGGTCGGCAGGGCCAACTCCCGAAAGCATCAGCAGCTTCGGAGTCTCGAGAGCTCCCGTGCACAGCACGATCTCGCGGGTGGCGCTCGCACGCTCGAGCGCGCCTTCGTGCTCGTATTCGACGGCCCGCGCCCGTTTGTCCACAGTGAAGATGACGCGGTGCGCCCGCGCGTTCGTCACGATCGTCAAGTTGTCGCGGGGGCCTGTCTCCTTGATGAACGCGACGTACGAGCTCCTCCGATCGTCTCCTTCGTACGACATCCACTCGTAGCCGATGACGTTGCTCATGTTGCCGTCGTTGAGATCTTCCTTCCGGGTGAAGCCGTGCTCTTCGGCGGATGCGATGCATGCCTCTGTCCACTCGGTCGGCGGGCGGCGATGCGGTCTCAACGTTCTTTCGATTGCCTCGAAGTCTTCCTGGACGTCGGCCCAGCGCCAACCCTCCGGCCACTCGGCGTAGTCTTCTCGGGCTCCGCGGGTGTAGACCATCCCGTTCACGGAGCCGCTTCCACCCATCACGGTGCCAGTGCCCGCGAAGATGCGTTGGTTCGCCGAGTGCGCTTGCGGCACCGAGAAGCGCTCACCCATTACTGCGTCGTTGATGAACGCTTCCTTGTAGCCGGCGGCTGCGAGAGTCTCAGGGTGAGCCTCGGCGGACGGGCCGCTTTCGAGGAGAAGCACGCGTTGCGCTGGATCCCGCGCGAGCTCAGCCGCGACGATGCAGCCGGCGGAGCCGCCGCCGACGACGATGTAGTCATACGTGGGGATCATTTCCGGATGCCGAGAAGCCTCAGTAGACCTCGCCAGCGCTGCCCAAACCCGCGCCCGTACACGAGGTCGATGACGCCACCAAAGGTTCCGTATTGTGCCGCGGTCACTGGGTACACCTTGCTCGGTTGGTTGATGGGAAAACGATCATCGACGACCGCCTTGATGTTGCACATCGAGCGAAGGCCTTCCCGTCCGTTCATCCGTCCGAAACCCGACTCCTTTACGCCGCCGAACGTGAGGTCCTGGGCCATGTAGGTGATGCCACCAAATTCGTTGATCGCGGTCATCCCGGTCTCGAGCGCGCCTGCGATCCTTCGCGCGCGCGTTCGGTCTCTCGAAAAGATCGAGGACGATAGACCGTACGAGACGTCGTTCGCGACCTCGATGGCGTGCGCATCGTTGCGGACCCGCATCAGCAACATCACCGGGCCAAACACCTCTTCGCGCGCGATGTCCATCTCGGGCGTCACATCGGCGAGGATCGTCGGCTCGAAATAGTCGCCCGTCTCCGCGAGGGCGCGCTTGCCTCCCGCCACCAATCGGGCGCCTTGCGCGATCGCGCCGTCCACCGCTTTCTGTATGATGTCGAGCTGAAGCGGAGTGATAATCGCGCCCACGTCCACGACCCCATCGCGGCTGCTCCCCTGTCGGAAGCTGCTCACCAGTTCCACCGCCCGAGTCTCAAACGCGTCGTAGAGCCGTTCGTGTACCAAGATTCGCTCCGAGGCGACGCAGTTCTGGCCGCAATTCACGTAGCATCCCGCGAGCGCCGCGTGGACTGCCTGTTCGAGGGCGGCATCTTCACAGACGATGAACGCGTCTTTGCCTCCGAGCTCCATCACCACCGGCGTGACGCGCTCCGCACTCCCCTCGATGACGCGCCGTCCGTTCTTTACCGAACCGATGAACAAGATCGTATCGACCTTCGCGCGCACGAGCGCGGCCCCCGTTGCGCCGTATCCTTGCACGGCCTGGATCAAATCGGGGTTGTGTCCTGCGGTTTCGAGCACTTCGCGAAAAGCGTCGATGAATCGCGCGCTCGACCATGCGACCCACTCGGAAGGTTTGATGATGATCGCGTTGCCCGCCATCAAGGCAGGGATGATCGGGTTGACGAGGTTCTGGTACGGGTAGTTCCACGGTGTGATCGCCGCGACGATGCCGAGTGGGTGATATTCGAGTCGTGCTTTCTTGTGAAGGAGCAGACCGGACGACACGCGCTCGGGACGAAGGTGCTTCTCGCCGTTCTTGATCATCCAGCGGAACTTCTCGCAGGTCGTCCAGATCTCTCCGAGCAGTGCGTTCTCACGAGTCTTGCCGGAGTCGCGTTGGATCGTCGCGCAGATCTCGTCCTTGTGATCGACAGTGTACGCCATGAGCCGACGCAACACGTCGCGGCGTTCTTCGAATGACGTCTGGCGCCATTCGCGTTGTGCCGCCTTGGCGCGCGCGACGGCGGCCTCGACGTCTGCAGCCGTGTCGACACGCACCTCGCCAAGCGGCTCTCGGGTGGCCGGGTCGGCACAGGGGATGTGCGAAGGCTGCTCCACGGGGCCCGACCCGCGTTCAGCGTGCATCGGAATAGTCATTCTGATTTTCGTGTCTAGTGTTCCGGTCCCTACCTGTCAACGGAATCTACACGACGGGCGGGATGGCGTAGGTCTCGCAGTAGGTGCCGAATCGTTCCCGTATCTCGCCGAGCTCTAGGCCGAAATCCCCGAGCTCGTAGCGGTGCGCCCCGTGCTTGCCGCGCGGGTTGTCCTCGAGGAACGACCGCATCCGGCGCTCCACCTCGTCCGACCATGGCATCTCGAAGCGCTCATACGCCTGTCGAAGCGTGGCGACCGGATCGGCGATCACGTCCTCGAAGTGGATGTCGATGAACTGCCCCGCTTTGTCGGCGTGCCGAGCTCGAACCTCCATCGTGTGATTGACGGCGTCGGCCCACCAGTCGAGGTGCTCGCGGCCGACGCTCCTTGCATCGAGGCGGTCGGTGACGATTCCACCGACCGTGTAGAACAAGCTTGCCACCGAGGGGATCGTCTTTGCCGGATCCCGGTGCGTGAAGATCACACGAGCGTCGGGATATTCGTCGAGAAGAGCATCGAGCGTCCTCAAATGGATCGGGCTCTTGAGAACCCAACGGGTCTTCATATAGCGGCTCTGGAGATGCTCGAGGAAGTGACGGTGATAAACGTATGAAGGCGCGGCGCTCTGCTGATCGACCCATCGCTGGTAAGTCGGGGCGTTGTAGGCCCACCACGCCAATGGTGTCAGCAGCGTTTGCGACATCATGGGAAAGCACTCTTGAGGAAGCTGCGCTCCGACCTCGTGAATCGCCGGCAGCTCGGGGGCCATCTGCTCCATTTGCCCAAAGAACTTTTCCGCCTTCTTGATTCGGGGATCGGTCCCGTAGGTTTCGGGCTCCGGCGGAGGGGTCGGGTATTGAACCTCCCATCCTTGCGGAGCTCTGTTCGCGGGATCCTGAGCCAGCAGCCCGTGCAGAATCGTCGTGCCCGAGCGCGGAAAACCGACGATGAAAACGGGCTTCTCGATGGGTACGCCCACGATCTCCGGGTGGGCCGCGCGATGTCGATACAGGCCGAACCGACTTTGAAGCGTCATCTCGAGCGACTGTCGAACGGCGACGCGCCCGATCCAATGAAGGTTGGCTTCCTCCTCGACCGCCTCGATGATGCGCGGCAGCCTCTCGGTGAAGTCGAGGTCGCCGAATTCCGTCGACTTCGCCTTTGTCGCCGCGCTGGCGATGATGTCGTCCGGATCGAGGCTCGGCCAACGAGGCGCCACGAGCGGGCCTAGCCGGTTGAGCCAACGCACGACGCGCGGCCGGTGTGGCGGTGGAGCGGCCATGAACAGCGGCTTGCGTCGACTAGCATGGGACCCCATAGCCCGCAAAACCCGGAATGCGAATGACTGAGCAGAAGCCAAGCACCAAGGTCGCGATCGTGACTGGCGCCTCGTCCGGCATCGGGGAGGCCACGGCACGGCGGTTCGCGAAAGAGGGCTACGCCGTCGTCCTTGCGGCTCGTCGCAAGGACTTGCTCGATACCATCGTGTCGGAGATCACGGGCGAAGGCGGACGGGCACTCTCGGTGCCGACGGACTTGAGCGATGCGAACGAGACATCCGCGCTCGTCCGAGAAGCGCTCGGTGCCTACGGGCGAGTCGACGTGCTGGTAAACAACGCCGGCTACGGGCCGCCTTTCCCTCTCGAACAACTCGATCGCGACGCGCTTCGGCACGTGTTCGACGTGAATCTTCTCTCCGCGATGCAGCTCATCGGTGAGCTCACGCCGATCATGCGAGAGCAGGGTGGCGGCCGGGTAATCAACATCAGCTCCCTGTCGCGCTATGTGGGTGCCCCGTTCGCCTCCTCATACGCAGCCACCAAGGGTGGTATGGAGGCGATGAACGCTTGCGTGCGGCTCGAGGTCGCACCGTGGAACATCCAGCTCTCCGTCGTCGTTCCTGGCTTCGTCGACACGCCGACTTTCGAGAAGAGCCGCGAGGCGGGGAAGCACAAGCGCGAGGACCCAGACAACCCCTACCGCCAGGCGCTGGAAAGTGCTGAAGCATTCGTAGAGGATCAGCTGCAGAGCGCGATACCGCCGGAAGACGTGGCCGAGGTCATCTGGAAGGCCGCAACGACTGCAACGCCCAAGGCTCGATACTTCGCCCCGAGGTCGGCCGGGACGTCAGCGCGCATGTTTGCGATGATGCCGAGCCGGTTCGCCGAGCGCATCCTGCAAGCGATGTACAATTGGGGCCCGCAGAGCAAACCTGATGCCTGACGAAATCACACCAAGCCAAGCTGCATGGAACCGTTTCGCCGATCGGTTGAAAGAGGTCGGCGAAAAGATCGTCGGTCCGATTGGCGCCCGAAGCGCTCGCGAGCGCGCCGACGGTTTTCGCTATCTCGCTTCGCTCCTTGGCGCTGGCTACGAGCTCGAGATGGAAGCCGATCGGGCGCACCCGGTCCTCACTCGGATGTTCACGCCCATTCGAAGCTTCGTAGGGGACGGTCCGGACACGCTCTACCACGAAGCGAAGCTCGTCGACTCTCTGTCGTATGAGTTCACCATCCGTCGTGGCGACGACATCTTTTTTTCGATCGTCGTCTACGCGAGCGATGAAGACGGCATGCGCTTCATGGTGAGCTACCTGATCGACAAGGACATCGAGTTCGACGATGACGATGGCGTCCAGGTCGCGACGATCCACATCGGCGAGACGCGTCCGGAAGGTGCAAGGAACTGGCTCGAGCTCAAGGGTGCGGATCCCTTCATCATGACGAGGCAGTACTTCCCGGAGCGCGTCATCGAAGTCGACAACGGCAAGTACAGCGCGGCCATCATGGGCGTCCAATGCACCGAAGACGTCGAGGCGCCGGCGCAATATGGTGAACGAGATCTTCGCACCGGGCTCGATCGGATCATCGCTTTCCTCGACGACACGGTCGACGCCGGCCTCGGTGTGTCGGCCATCACCGGGATGAGCACGATCGCGTATGACGAAGACGACAACTCTACGCCGACGCGAATCGGCGAGGACGGGACGCTCGTGGTCGACGAGGAACGGCACGACGAGCACAGCCCCGACGAAGTCTTCGACATGATCGACCCCAAAGTCGTTGCCAACAACTTGCCGGGTCCAGGCATCGGCTACGCGGGTGTTTCCTACAGACTCGCAGACGATGAGGCGATCGTGGTGTCGGGCAAAGACGTGCCCTGCCGCTACTGGTCTTGCCAGGTATTCGACCACTACCTTTGTGCCGGCGACTACCGACACTACCCGGTTGCCCTCAACAATCGCCAAACCGTCTTCGACGAGGACGGCTCGTTTCGGATCTACGCCAGCAAAGACAATCCCGGCGTGAAGAATTGGATCTGCACCGAGGGGCGCCGGCGCGGCCAGGTCGTGCTTCGCACGCTGCTCGCCGACACCGACCTCGACCCAGAGATGAAGGTCATCAAGCTCGGCGACATCCCCGTGAAAGACCGCAACTAGGAATCAGAATTGACATTCTGGTTTTCCGCACTATCATTCCGCTGCAGCCATGCCGTCGGCAATTGTCCCCGAAAAGGCGCAGAAAAGCCTCAAAGACAAGAAGCGCGACCTCTATCGTGAGGCCGTGCTCGATGCCGCCGAGCGTGTCTTCGGCGACGACGGGTACGAGGCTACGAAGGTCCAGAGCATTGCCGCTGAATCGGGCGTGTCCCTGACGACGCTCTACAGCGTCTTCGAGTCGAAGTGGGAGATCTACCGCGCGGTGCACCGCCGAAGGCTCAACGAAGTCATGCGCCTCGCGCAGAGGGTCTTCGAACGAGACGCGTCCCCGCTCCAGACCCTGGTCGCCGGCACGCGCATGCAGCTGCGGTTCTTCATGAACCACCGCGACTACACCAAGATGCAGCTCAAGGAAGTCACCGCCTGGTCGACCATCGAGCTCTTGCGAAGTCCTGAACAGGTCGAGGGCCTCGGGATGGGGCTCGAACATTTCGCGTCGCTCTTCCGCCAGGGCATCGACGCCGGCGACTTCGTCGACGACGATCCGGAGCTCATGGCGCGCATGGTGATCGCTTGCCAGCAAGTGCGCCTCGCGATGTGGATGGACGGCGGTTGTAACGACGACCCCGAACGAGTGGCGAACGCGGCGCTTCGCCATCTGCTGAGAAGCTATTGCAAGCCCGAGCGGCTTCAGGCGGCGCTCCAAGTCGCGGGGTTGGAGGCTGACGCATGAGTGTCGAGTTTCATGCCCTCGAGGTTTCCGCCGTCATCGTCGAGACGCCACAATGCTGCTCGTTTGAGCTTCGCATTCCACCGCATCTCACAGAAGCGTATCGCTACAAGGCCGGTCAACACCTCACGTTCAAGCTTCCCTGGGGCGGTTTCGAGCTCACCCGCTGCTACTCGCTCTCGAGCTCGCCAGACCTCGGAGAAGCCATGAAGATCGCGGTGAAACGCGTCGATGGGGGCCGCATTTCGAACTGGCTCAACGACGAAGTGAAGGCTGGCGACACCCTCCTCGCAAGCGTTCCGGAGGGCCGCTTCATCCTCGATCCGGACACACGCCCGGGCACGCCGTTGTTCCTGTTCGCCGGTGGCAGCGGCATCACCCCGATCATTTCGCTGTTGAAGAGCGCCCTACACACCACCAAGCGGTCGATCACCGTCCTCTACGCGAACCAGGCGCGGGATTCGGTCATCTATGGTGGCGAGCTCGAGCGTCTCGCGCAGCAGTACCCGGACCGCGTCGATCTCCATCATCACGTCGACAGCGACGGAGGCTACCTGACCTCCGACGCGATTCGTGCGCTGCTACATCACAGCGACGTTGCGGAGTTCTACATTTGCGGCCCCGAACCGTTCATGGAGCTCGTCGAAAACACGCTCGGGGAGGCCGGCGTTCACGAAGAGCTCATCTACATCGAGCGCTTCGTGTCTCCCGCGGATCCCGACCGTGTCCCGGCCGATGATATGGACGTGGCCTCCCTTCCGACCCCGGCGACGTTCAGCCTCTGGCTCGGCGGTCGCTCCCGAACTGTCCCCTATGTAAAAGGCAAGACGCTGCTCCAGTGCGCGCAAGACGCCGGGCTCAAACCGGCGCACTCATGTGAGTCCGGCTACTGCGGCTCTTGCATGGCGCACGTGAACACGGGCCAGGTCCACATGCGTACCCATGAGGCGCTCTCCGAGAGGGACCTCGAGCGGGGCGTCGCGCTCCTCTGCCAGAGCTTTCCGGCGAGCGCGGAGCCTCTCGAGCTCGACGGAGACTCCACATCGTTTCGAGCCGCGTCAGCCGTGAAATCCTCCTACAGCAAGCGCGCGTCCCAGCTCGCGGCGGCGGCGCTGTTCGCGTTCATGGTGGCGGGGACACTCGTACTCAGATTGACGCAGCAGGTAGCGCCGTGACTGACTTGGAGCTCTCATGAAGACATTGCTCGTGATCTTGATCAGCTATGCGTCGGCCGGTCTGGCCCAGGCGGGGCTGCTCGCCGCGTACCGATCGCCCGCGGCGCAGAAGTACATGATCAGTGACGACCCGCATCGGTCCACGAGCGACCGCGAGCTCTACTGGCGGGTGGCGCTCAACATCACCGTATCCGTCACGCTCATCTTCTCGGTGATGTTCGGACTCAGCGAATACCTCTACTACGATCATCCCATCCCGGCCTGGCGCTACGCGCTCGAAGCCGTGACCGTGATTCTGATCTACGATTTCGGGTACTACTTCATGCACCGTTACCCGTTTCACGAGTGGAAGATCCTTCGTGGTGTCCACTCTGTCCACCACGCGGCTCGCAATCCTCGGTTCATCGACAGCCTTCTGCTCCACCCTGTCGAAACGGTTCTCGGCCTCGGCCTCTTCTTTGGATCCGTCGCGCTCGTCGGGGGCGTTCACATCTACACACTGGCCACGCTCTTCACCACGTATACGGCGCTCATGATCCTCAACCACGCCGGCATCGACTACCCACATTTCCCTTTCAAGATGTTGGGTGTCTTGGCTGCGAAGCACGATCGGCACCATCACAGCATGCTCTCGGGCAACTACGCGGCGGTCACCCCGTTGCCAGACATCATTTTCGGCACGGTGGAGTAGACGATGACAGTGAGCTTGGTAACCGGAGGCTGCGGCTTCCTAGGCGCTGCGATTGCGCGCGGGCTTCAGGCGCGCGGAGACGAGGTCATCGTCCTCGACATCGCCGACGAGTGTCCGGTGGAAGGCGTCGAGTATCGGCGGGTCGACATCACGGACCCCGACGCCGTCGTCGAGGGGTGCAAGGGGGCCGACACCATCGTCCACAACGCGTCGATCGTTCACACCAAGTGGAACAAGGAGGACGTCGTCTGGGGAGTCAACCTCGGCGGCACCAAGAACATGCTCGAAGGCGCTCGGAAGAACGGCGTCGCGCGGTTCGTCTACATCAGCTCGGGGAGCGTCGTCTACGAGGGCAAAGACATCGAGAACGGCGATGAGAGCATGCCGTACGCCTCGATTTCACAGGCGCCTTACGCCGACAGCAAGATCCAAGCCGAGAAGGTCGTGCTCGAGGAAAACGGGGAGGGCGGCGTCGCGACCTGCGCGTTGAGGCCGCATGTCGTGTTTGGCCCCGGGGATACTCGATTTCTCCCGGCGCTCCTATCGAATGCGCGGGCCGGGCGCCTTCGCGCGCAGATTGGGCGTGGAGTCTGGTTGTCCGACTACACCTACGTCACGAATCTCGTCGATGCCGTGCTCCTCGCCGACGAAGCGCTAGCGAAGGACGGCGTTCACAGCGTGGCGGCTGGCTCCGCATACTTCATCACCAACGGCGAACCCATGCCTTTCTGGGATTTCGTTCGTAAAGTCGCAGCCCGCCTCGGCTTCCCCCCGATCAACTACACGATCCCGAAGTCGCTGATGTACGGCATCGCCGCCATCAAGGAAGGAATCGACACGCTCAAGGGAGGCACGCTCAACGCGGAAGACGGCCTCACGCGGTTCGCGATTCGGTACATGTGCACGCACCACTACTTCAGCATCGACAAGGCGCGCCGTGAGCTCGGCTACGACCCAGCCGTGAGCGTCGATGAAGGGATCGAGCGAACCTGCCAGCATCTAGAAGCCATCGGCGCCGTGTAGCGAGGCCCAGTAGGAGCCGGTTCGGTGGACGGGCCGCCGTCCCCCCGAACGCGGCCCGTCCCCGGCTCACTGGTGTGACCCTTGAGAATTTTTATGGACCCCAAAGGATGTAGGTGTCCAGGAACGCCGACAGTTCATTACAATTCGTTTCATCCCTTGGGTTTAGTTTCGATCGCTCCAGATACTCTGAGCAAAGCTCGCGGACTTCGGTAGAATCGCGCGACCAGGCGGGCTTGCTGACGGGTTGGTAGCTGGTAAAAGCCCCGCGGTTCCGGGCTGTCGATACACGCCGGGGGCGAATCGAATGTCTAACGAGATTGTCATTCTCCTCACCGCATGCGGGGTGCTCGTCTTCCTCGGCGTGCTCGAGCTCGTGCTGCACCGACGGCGCCTGTCGCGCATTCCGCTTCGGATTCACGTCAACGGCACGCGCGGCAAAACCAGCGTTACGAGGCTGATCGCAGCGGGCCTTCGGGAAGCGGGCATCCGCTGCGTCGCGAAGACCACCGGCACCGTCCCTCGGTTCATCTTGCCGAATGGTCGCGAAGTGCCGGTCTACCGCCCCGGTGGTCCGAACGTCATCGAGCAGAAGCAGGCCGTGACCATGGCAGCTGCGCAGCGCGCCGAAGCGTTGGTCGTCGAGTGCATGGCGCTTCAGCCACATCTCCAATGGCTCTCCGAGTCGAAGCTCGTTCGAGCAACACACGGAGTCATCACCAACGCGCGGCCGGACCACCTCGACGTCATGGGTCCAACGGAAGACGACGTGGCGCGCGCGCTCGCGGGCACGGTGCCCGTTGGCGGGGTGTTTCTGACTGCAGAGCAAACCCATCGGACCTTCTTTCAAGAGGTCTGCGAGGACCGCGGGACTGCTTTTCGAGCTTCGGACACTATCAGTCGCCCGCTTACGACCGAGGATGTCGAGGGCTTCTCCTATCTCGAGCACCAAGACAACATCGAGCTCGCGCTTTCGGTCTGCGAGGAGGTGGGCGTCGACAACGAGACGGCGCTGCGCGGGATGTGGCGCGCCAAGCCTGACCCGGGCGCCATGACGGAGGCCAAGGTCGAGTTCTTCGGTCGCCACATCGTGTTCGTCAACGGGTTTGCTGCCAACGACCCGATCTCCACGCGCTACATCTGGGAGCAATCGTTGCGTCGGCACCGCGACCTCGAAAGGCGTGTTGCGGTTTTCAACTGCCGCGCGGATCGTGCCGACCGCTCGGAGCAACTTGCCCAGTCGTACGCGCGCTGGACGCAAGCCGACGAAGTCGTTCTGCTCGGCACCGGGCAATACATCTTCGCTCGCGCAGCAGTGAAGAGCGGCCTCGATCCGACGCGACTAGTCTTCGTCGACCAGACCCACCCGGCCGACATCTTCGAGATTCTACTCGGCCTCGCCGAGACCTCCGCGCTCGTCATGGGCCTTGGGAACATTGCGGGGCCGGGATTGGCGCTGGCCGAATACTTCGCCAATCGAGGAATCGATCATGCCAGAAATTGAATTGTTGACGCTGTCAATCGGGCTCGGGCTTGCAGCCAGCCTTCTCTATGGTGAGCTCTTCGGCCTCGCCGCGGGCGGTATGGTCGTCCCCGGCTACATGGCCTTGTATGCAAACAAGCCGGTAGACATCGGGCTAACGCTGCTCGCCGCGCTCATCACCTTCGGTTTCTTGAAGGGCCTATCGCAAATCGCGATCGTGTACGGTCGACGTCGCACCGCGCTCACCATCATGATCGGCTACATCGTAGGGCTCGCGTTCCGGATGTGGCTGGACAGCCAGATCACGCCGTTTACCGAAGGGGCGATCATTGGCTTCATCATTCCTGGGCTCATCGCCATCTGGTACCAACGCCAAGGTGTGCTGGAAACCACGCTCAGCCTGGTGACGGCGGCCATCCTCGTGCGCATGGTGCTCGTCCTGTTCATCGGAGACGTAACGATATGAGGGGGATGTATTGGAAGCCCGAAGGCGCCTCTCAGGTCCAGCGCGCGCTGATTGCGGCGCTCGCCGTCGTCGGTCTCGTTGCCGTCGAGGTGTTTCCCTCAGAGGAACAGCAGCCACACTACGCGGAGAAGATGCACGCGGCGCGACTCGCGCAGGATGCTCTGGAAGTCATTCGTGACGCCTCGGAGCGTCGCGGGCTCTACTTGCGCGCCAAGACCGACCCTGCCGGCACTCGACTGGTCGGCGACGTGCTGTCTCCGATCACCAGCGGTAGCGGCAGCCTGGTGTCCAAGCAAACTTCGGTGAACCCCAACTTCGCCGCCGTCCTAGTCCAGTGGCTCAAGGAGCTGAACGTCAAGAGCGGTGACGTGGTCGCAGTCGGAGTTTCGGGGTCGTTCCCAGCCATGAATGTGGCCGTTTACGCCGCGCTCAACGAGCTTGGGATAGAACCGATCATCATTTCCAGCACCGCGGCATCGCAGTGGGGTGCCAACAACCCCAACTTCACGTGGCTAGACATGGAAGCGGTGCTCCGTAAGAACGACGTGATTCCCTTCAAGTCAGTTGCCGCATCACTGGGTGGCGTCGGAGATGATGCGATCGGCCTGACGAAACGCGGCCGTTACATGCTCGAGCGGGCGATCGAGCGAAACAAGATCCCCGCGCTAGCGGAGATCGACGCAAAAAAGACTACGCGCCAGGTCGATGAAGAAGGTGATGAGCAGGCGGGGCCGAACCTTGCGCTCTTCGATCAGGATCGCGTTCGGGAACGCATGCGCGTGTACTACGAAATCGCCGGCGACCGTCCCATCAAGGCCTACGTGAATGTCGGCGGCGGCACCGTTTCGGTCGGCACCAAGGTGGGCAAGCGCAAGTTCGTCCCAGGCGTCAACGCACGACCGCCCAAGGGGATCGAGGACATGCCGCCATCCGTGCTCGGGGCGTTTCTCGAGGTCGGCGTCCCAGGGATTCACGTGACTCGCATCATCGATCTCGCGGAGGAATATGGCCTCGAGATCGCGCCGCGGGTCGTGCCCGAGGTCGGGACGGGCGACGTCTTCCAGAAGCGTCAGCCGAACCGATGGCTTGCGGGCATCGTGCTGGCCTTGATTCTGCTCTCGCTCTTCGTGACAGCGCGCGCGCCCTGGGGCATGCGCATGCTTCGCACCACGAT
>JBATLA010000006.1:0-1679 GCA_049669945.1 Polyangiales bacterium
GGCCGGTGCACCGGCCCGACACGGACTTCGGGTACCACGCCTGGACCGGCGGGTGGATCATCGGTGAGGTCCTGCAGCGCGTCACCGGCAAACCCTTCCCGGCGCTCGTCAAGGAGTACCTCGCCGACCCGCTCGAGCTCGACGGGCTCTACATGGGTCTGCCAGAAAGCGAGCTGCCGCGAGTCGCGGAGTTCCTGATTCCGCGGATTCCGCGCAAGGTCCTGCGAGGACGTCCCCGCAGCCTTCGCGCACAGGTCCGCAAAACCGCGTCGACGACAGCGCGCTGGCACTCCGCGGTCGGCCAGTTCGTCGACGCGATGATCCCGCCGGGGCTCGGCGATGTGTTGGGCGACCCCCGTTGGCTCACTTCGGTGATTCCGTCTGGCAACGGCGTGTTCAATGCGCGCTCGCTGGCGCGCCTCTACGCAGCCCTCAGCCTCGGCGGCAAGCTCAACGGGGTCCGCTTGATGTCGGCGTCCACCCTCGCGGAGGCAGCCGAAGACCAGAACTCAGCTATTGGACGCGTGATTCCTTTCCCACTGCGCTTCAAGGTCGGCTACATGCGCCCGGTCTCGCTCGGGCTCCGCTTCTCGCTCGGAAAGCGCCAGCTCGACGTCGGTCGCCCCAACCCGCACGCATTCGGTCACTTCGGCGCCGGCGGCTCCGGCGCCTGGGCCGATCCCGAACGCGAGCTCGGCGTCGCCATCGTGACGAACTGCTTCGGGGGTCGAATCCCCGCAGACCTCCGTCCCGTCGCGGTCGCCACTGCGAGCTCGCGTTGCGCGGACCGGCGCTAGCTCTACGACCGAGCTTGCCCGCGTCGGTGACGTGCTGTAGCTAGCGCGAGGATGCCGACGCTCTCCCTGCTCTTCTGTATGACCGCTGCGCTCTACGCCGCGGTCGGCTTCGGCGGAGGGTCCACGTACAACGCGCTTCTCGTGCTTGCAGACACCGACTATCGCGTCCTCCCGTCGATCGCCCTGCTCTGCAATCTCATCGTGGTCACCGGCGGCGTGCTTCAGTATCGGCGCTCAGGCGACCTCGACGCGCGGTTCGCCCTTCCCTTCGTGGCGTTGTCGATTCCGATGGCCTGGCTGGGCGGGCGCGTGCCGATCGAACAGGACGCGTTCGTCCTGCTGCTCGGGCTCTCGTTGCTCGGCGCCGGACTGGCAATGTGGGTCCAGCCGCCCAAGTCGTCCTCTGCGGGCGGGTCCTCTTCGACAGCGAATTGGTTTGTCGGGCTACCGGTGGGCGGTGCCATCGGCTTCTTGAGCGGCATGGTCGGGATCGGCGGCGGCATCTTCTTGGCGCCAGCGCTCCATCTGCTTCGTCTCGCCGATCCGAAACGAATCGCGGCCACCTCGAGCTTCTTCATCATGGTGAACTCGCTCGCGGGCCTCGTCGGTCAGACGATGAAGCAGGGCACCACCGCTCACTTCGATCGCCTCACCGACTACGCCTGGCTCTTCGTCGCGGTCCTGATCGGCGGGCAGGTCGGCAGCCGCTTCAGCACGCAGGCTCTCTCCGGGCACGTCGTCAAACGGCTCACCGCGATGCTCGTGCTCTACGTCGCAGCACGGCTTCTCTACACGAGCCTCGGGTAGGCCGAGCTCAGCGCCTCACACGCCAGGGCTTGGCGCGCTCCAGCTGGGCCGCGAGCTTCAGCAGCGTCGCTTCGC
>JBATLA010000007.1:0-5396 GCA_049669945.1 Polyangiales bacterium
CTGGTACGCCACCCGGTGATAACTCATCTCGTCGTTGTCGATCAGGACGCCATAGCCCCGCGACGAGAGAAGCCAGGGAATGGGGAAGTAGGTCGCATCCGGCCGAAAACGCGTACCGGAGGGAGGCAGCAACTCTCCCATGAGGCCGTATTCGACGGCGTTGTAGTACGGCCCGTCGGAGACATAGTTCTCCACGGCACCCTTGTAGTCGAAGTCGGGCTGGGGGAACTTGGGCTCGCGCGCGCCGCTTTGATCGACCGCATTGCTGCGCTCGCCGAACCCGACGAAGCGCTCTTCTTGCTCGGCGACGAAGCCGACGCCCAGTGCCTGCACTCCGTCGGCGCTGGCGGGCTTCACGGCGACTTCAATCACACCGTCTGCCTGGGCCGTAGCGCTGAGCTCGAGCTTCCGGGCTGGGTCGGACGTCGCGATCGTTGCGGTGTAGGTGTCTCCGTTCGCCTGCGACGATTCGACCGCGGTCGCATGCACCCAAGCACTATCGCGTTCCGGTGGAACTGGGGGCACGGGCAACTGGCTCAGCTCTGGCGGTAGCGAGGGTTGCTGTCCACTGCCTGGCGGCGGGGGCCCAAGGTGCATACCAAGGCTCCCCGTCGGGCCGTCGTCGACCGCGGGCAGCTCGACGAGCACCGGATTCCCCTCGGCATCGTAGAAGGTCATCTGCCAGGGATCCTCCTGGACCCGAAGCTTCAGGGCCCCGGCATCGACGGTCCACTGCGGCTGTTCGCCACCGCTGCTGCCACTGTTGCATCCAAGGAAGAACACCCCAAGCAACGACCCAATCCACACCAAGCTCGCAATACGCATACTCGCTCCTCGCCCGGCGAGACCCTGACTCAAGGGCCACCCTTCCCGCAAGCCCTATTCGCCCTATGATACGGCGCATGGCAACGGTACTCATCACGGGCGCGAACAGAGGGATTGGGCTCGAGCTTAGCCGCCAGCTCACGGAGCGCGGCGACGAAGTGATCGCGCTCTGCAGGGACGCAAGCCCGGAGCTCCACGAGCTCGGCCTGCGCGTCATCGAAGGCGTGGAGGTCACGGATTCGGCCGCCCTTGGAAAGGCGGCGGCGTCGCTCGGCGACACCGAAGTCGACATCCTGATCAACAACGCGGGCATCTTCACCAACGAGACCTTCCGCGATCTCGATTTCGAGGAAATTCGCCGCAATTTCGAGGTTAACGCCCTGGGCGCACTCCGCGTCACGCACGCCCTTCAGAACCGACTCGCAAAGGACGCGAAGATCATCCTCATCACCAGTCGCATGGGCTCGATCGGTGACAACGGCTCGGGGGCTTACTACGGCTATCGGATGGCGAAGGCCGCGCTCAACATGGCGGGTGTGAACCTCGCGCACGACTTCCGCGGCCGAGCCTCGGTCGCAATCCTCCATCCGGGGATGGTCGCGACGCGCATGACCGGATTCGCGGGCATCTCCACCGAGGAATCCGCGAGGGGATTGCTCGCCCGCATCGATGCCCTTCGACCCGAGGACTCGGGCGGCTTCTGGCACGCGAACGGCGAGCGCCTGCCTTGGTGAAGACGCCGTAACCGTCGGGCGGCCGCTGTTGTCGCGTTGCGCCAGATCCGTCAAGCTGCGTTGGCTGTGTCGATCGACTGGGAAAGCCTGCCCACCGAGGAACTGCTCGACGTCCGGATGTGCGACCTCGGGTTGACGGTCGACGACACCTGGCTCGAGGATTGCGTCGAACGCTTGCGCGAAGAGCTCGATACAGTCGGGCTACACCGCTTTCGTGTGCACACTTGGTTGAGTGACGAATGGTGCTCCCCCGACGGTATCCCCGGCGTTGGCATTCCATTCTACCTCGCCAGTCCACGGCTGATACGTCTCGAGAGGCAGATGATGTTCGAGGTCGAAGGCGGGACGCGCGTGGAATGCATGCGCCTGCTACGTCACGAAGCAGGCCACGCGCTCCAGCACGCCTACAATCTGCAGCGACGAAAGAAGTGGCAGAGGGCGTTTGGGCGCGCCTCGGAGCCCTACCCGGAGTTCTATCGACCCAATCCGTTGAGCAAAGGCTTCGTAGAGCACTTGGACGGATGGTACGCACAGGCCCATCCGGTCGAAGACTTCGCCGAGACGTTCGCGGTGTGGTTGGCGCCGAGGTCCAACTGGCGAAAACGGTATGCGAAATCGAGCGCGCTCGAGAAGCTCGACTACATAGAGGAGCTCGCCGAAGACCTGTCCGACAAGAAGCCACAAGTCGCGTCGCGCGCGCGTCCGTATTCGCTGGGTAGCCTCCGGCATACGCTGCGCCGACACTACGAACGACGGCAGGAGCACTACAGCCCTGGTTTCAGCGACGAATACGACCGCGACCTACTCAAGATCTTCAGCGACTCGGCCCGATACAGGAACAATGAGACCGCCGCCTCGTTTCTGCGCCGGAATCGCCGGCAAATTCGCGAGCAGATCTCCCTTTTCACTGGCGAATATCAGTTCACCGTCGACCAGGTACTTCGTGATATCATCGGGCGGTGTCGTGAGCTGAGGCTGCGTCTCACGAAGGGGGAACGCCAGACGAAGCTCGACTTCGCCATCATGTTGACGGTGCACACCGTCCACCTTCTTCACCGACGGGATACATGGCATCCACTCTAAAGCGCCGACGAATCATCGTCTTGGTGCACAAGAGTCTCATCCCCCCCGACGACATCAGTGGGCTCACGCCTGAGCAGGTCGCCCCATTCAAGACGGAGTTCGACGTCCGCGAAGGGCTTAGCGCGCTCGGCCACGAGGTACAGATGGTGGGGCTCAGCGACGAGCTCGCTCCGCTCCGGACGGCAATCGAGGACTTCAAGCCGCACGTGGTCTTCAACCTCCTCGAAGAGTTCGACGGCGAGGCGATCTTCGACGCGCACGTTGTCGGCTACCTGGAGCTTCAGCGAACGCCCTACACCGGATGCAATCCGCGCGGCCTGTTGCTGGCGCGGGACAAGGCGTTGTCGAAGAAGGTGCTCGCGTATCATCGCATCACAGTTCCCCGGTTTCGCGTGTTTCCGCGATACCGAAAGATCACCCGCCCGAAGCAGCTCGAGTTCCCGTTGATCGTGAAGTCGTTGATCGAGGAAGGAAGCTACGGAATCGCCCAAGCATCGGTGGTCAATAGCGACAAAGCCCTCGAGGAGCGGGTGTCCTTCATTCACGAGAAGATCCTGACAGATGCCGTCGTCGAGCAGTACATCCCGGGTCGCGAACTCTACGTGTCGGTGCTCGGAAACCACCGCCTGCAGGTGCTTCCAACCTGGGAGATCTTCCTCGACAAGCTCCCCGAGGACGCCCTGAAGATCGCCACCCGAAAGGTGAAGTGGGACCTCGAGTACCAGGAGAAGTACGATGTCCGCCTCGGACGGGCCAGTGACCTCTCGGAAGAGATGGAGCGTCGCATCGCTCGTCTCTCGAGGCGGATCTGCAGGAGGCTGGGCACCGACGGCTGCGTTCGAATCGACTTCCGCTTGGACGAAGCGGGCAAGCTCTACTTCCTCGAAGCAAACCCCAACCCGGACATCGCAGAGGAAGAGGAGTTCGCGAGCGCGGCGAAGGCAGCCGGCCTCGACTACGTCGACTTGTTGCAGAAGATCGTCAACCTCGGAATTCGCCGCGCCGAGCGCGGCTGACCCCAACGACTCAATTGCTCATGTCGTGAAGGTAGGAGCGAAAGCAAGCGATCTCGTCGCTGCTCCAGAAGCCCCCCACAACCGGCATCCGCACCGCCCCGATGGGCCGCTCGGTCACCTCACTCAACAACTGGCTGCAATCGGGATCGGCGTCGTCGACCAGGAAGTAATTGCTCCCATCCGCCCGAACGCTCAACGCGGACAGCGCATTCTCGACAGACCCCGACAGATCGATCGTCCATGAGGTCGCAGGCAGTCCCGAGGCCCCGTGACAACCCGCTGCAGCGCAGCCGTCGAGCTTTGCCCGAAGCGCGGAGTCATCCGCCATGGAGTAGCCAGACAGCGAGCACGACACCTCGGCCGCCTCCGGATTGTCGCAGTAGACCAGGCTCAGGCTGTAGGGCTCGCTGCTTCCATCCTCGCCGCAGCCCGACAAGAAGGAAGCAAAGGTGATCACAATGATGAGAGGCGCGAGCCTCGAGCGTGCGTAAGACATGTTTCTCCGATCACTAAAGTTGGAAATTTATTTTTTCACTCGATGCAGGATCCAAGGCCTTTGACATCTACACAGGAAAATTGAACCCCACAATTTTCTTCAACAATCTTGGCAGACTAGAACCGCGATGCAAGATCGATCGCAAAATAATTCACCCTAAAGTTTTATCTCCGGAGCTGTATGACGGTGTGTGACAGCAATATTTTAGTCCTGCCGGGTGTTTTTTGGGCTGCTAGCCTATCGGTTGTGCAGATGAGTCAGACGTGCATCAACGGCAACCTAAAGGCTGGGTTCGTGACCCTGCTGCTCGGAGTCGCGCTCTTGGCGACGGGCTGCAAGAGCGATCCGACCCTTTTTGGAGGTTGCTCCACCGAAGATATGAGCGCGTGTCCCCAATCGGAGGGGTTCGTGAACCCGTACACCGGGCAGCTCGAACTGCTCAGTTGGACGGAGACGCTTCGCAAAGCGAGCCTCGAGCTCACCGGCGAGCTCCCGACGGATCGGCAGATGCAGATCACCGCGGAGCACGGTCAGCTTGGTCTCGAAGCTTCACTCGCGGAGATCATGCGCGACTCAGCGTTCTCGGAGCGAATGATCGAACTCTACAACGATCACTTCCTGACCGACAAATACCTCGGTCGAGAGAATGCCATCGAGCTTCTCGACGAAGAGATCTACCCGAACCTTCGCTGGTTCGAGCGCAAGTACCCTGACGACGACGACACGGCGCAGATGACGAATGATTCGCTCGCGCGCGAGCCGCTCGAGCTCATCGCGCACGTCATTCGCACGGAGCGCCCCTTTACAGAAATTCTCACTGCCAACTACACGATGGCGAATGGTTTCTCTGCACTCTCGTTGATCGGTCTGCCGGACATTCCACTCGGTGTCGGCGACAACCCGGAGACTTTCCAGGCGGTTGAGATCCCGGGCATCCCGCACGCAGGCATTCTGACCTCTGCCATGTTCCTGAACCGCTTTCCGACCAGTGACACCAACATCAACCGTCACCGCTCGCGCATGGCGTATTGGTTCTTTCTCGACATCGACATCAACCAGTTCGGCAGCCGTCCAGTCGATGCGAGCGACGATTTCGGGGACAACCCGACCCTCGAGAATCCGAACTGCACGGTGTGCCACGTCACTATGGACCCGGTCGCCGGCCTCTTCATGAACTGGAACGAGAGCGGCGAATACAGCGGCGAGGGGGAGTGGTTCGGCCCCGACTACATTCTGCCACCG
>JBATLA010000008.1:0-2870 GCA_049669945.1 Polyangiales bacterium
GCATTCGCACGTCTCGCGGTGTACGGCGCCAGTGTGCGCGCGCCGTTAGGCGGCGGCTTGATCGACGTGGAAGGGGCCTTCTACGACTCGTTCGACGATCGTGCCGGAACCGACCCGACGATTCCCAACTCACAGTTCCGAGGTCTCGCCGGCTACGAGCGCGAGCTCTTTCCGAAGTTTCAAATGGGGCTGCAGTACTACCTCGAATACACGCTGAAGTACGACGAGCTGACAGCGCCTGCACCACCCGGTGAAGAGCCAGGGTCATACTGGCCGGAATACCTCCCGAACCGATTCCGTCACTTGATCACGCTGAGGCTCACCCAGCTTCTCCTGATGGACAACCTCGAGCTCTCGCTCTTCACCTTCTTCTCGCCGGACGAGCTCGATACCTACATCCGTCCGCGCGTCACCTACAAGATCGCCGAGCCGCTGGCCATCGTCGTGGGCGCGAACCTCATGTTCGGCCGCTACGACTACACCTTCTTCGGCCAGCTGAAAGAGAACACGAACGTGTACGTGAGACTTCGCTACTCGTTCTAGGAATCAAGCAAAGGAAGAGACAGATGAACATCGACAAGCTAGTTTTTCGAGTTGCTGGGGTTATGGTCATGGCCGGCGTGGTGCTTGCCTTCATGCACCACATCGCCTGGCTCGCGCTTCCCGCGTTCGTCGGCCTCAACATGTTTCAAGCCTCGTTTACCGGCTTCTGCCCAATGGCGAGCATTGCGAAACGCTTCGGCGTCGAGCGCGGCAACGCGTTCTGAGCGTGCGCCGTGGCCACGCCACTAATTTCGACCGTCGGCGTGGCAATCTAGGCAGAAGTTGGGGGGCGCCGGACCCGTGGGGTAGTCGTTTTCCTCGCGGTGCTCCGCGTCCATTTTAGCCCGCGTGTGGTCGCCCTCGTGGCAGCCGACGCAGTCGGCATTTTCGCCATCGACCGGTGAGCCGAGCTCGGAGTCGTGGCAGGACACGCAGTCGTCGCGGTAGTCCTTGTGCGCCCCCGACTCGATCGGGAAGGCGTTCTCCGGGTGCGTACCGCCGACTGCCGGTGTCCAGGCGTTGCTCGTATGGCAATCCTGGCACGTGAGGTCGAAGGCGTCGTGGCCTGGAAATGGGCTGTTGTCGTAGTCGTCGCGATGGCAGTCCACGCAAAGCGTTCCGGTTCCTTCATAGACGGGTGGTGTCCCTGCGTGGCAGCCCGAGCATTCGGTTTGCGCGTGCGCACCCTCGAGCGGCCAACTGTGCTCGAAGAGCGCAGGACTCCACTTGTCGTTCGTATGGCAGTCTTGGCACGTGGTCGGGAACACGTCGTGTCCGGCGAAAGCGCTGTTCTCGTAATCCGCGCGATGACATCCCACGCAGTCGGTAGGTGTGCCCTGATAGACAGCGGGACTACCCACGTGGCACCCAACGCAGGGAGCCTGCGCATGCGCACCTTTTAGCGGCCACGGATGCTCGGGCGTCGAGTGTGCGGCGGGTTGAGGGCGAACTTGCGCTCGGTCTCGTGGCAGTTGATGCACTTCTGCTGCCGCACCATGCCCGGTTCGTGGGTCGTCGCCGGGGCGGTACAGCCAGCCGCGATGGCCAGGGCGGTCAGCAGGGCGAGGGCCTGGGGCTGGAGAAGTCGCCGCCGCTTGATAACCCTCATGGGTTATACGATACTCTAGTGAGCGCGCTCGGCCACGTCTGAATCGAAAGACCCCGGAAACCGGCGATTTCACCGGCTGTCCAGCCGTTCATGCTACCTTTTAGTTGGAATTTTATGCTCATTCTTGGTCGAGCGACGATGCGGCTTCTAGTGGCCGGGGCCTTGGGCTCGGCGGCGCTCCTGGGGGCCTGCACCGGCAGCACGCAGGATCACGCCCGGCTGGAGGTTCGCAGCTCCGACTGCATCGTCTGCCACGCGACCGACGTCCAGCACGCGCTCAACCCGCCGCACGAGGGCTTTACCGATACCTGCGGCAGCTGTCACGGCAACGAGGCCTGGTCACCGGCTGCGTTCATGCACACCTGGCCCTTGAACGGTGCGCACACGGCGATCGAATGCGCCTCCTGTCACCTCGGGGATCCGCCCGTGTACCAAGGGACGCCCACGCTCTGCGTGGGTTGCCATCAGGACGACTACGACGGCAGCCCGTTTCCAGGCCACTCCGAGTTCCCGACGACCTGCGAGAATTGCCACACGACGACGGGCTGGACTCCCGCGACCGGTGGCACCCATCCGGAGAACGAGTTTCCGATCCAGAATGGCGACCACTCGAAGTACCGCGACGATTGCGTCTCTTGTCACAATCCCGACCTCGGCTCACCGGTCGATGGCGAGAATGCCGATTGCGTGGGCTGTCACGACGGCGAGCATACGCGCGCGCTGATGGACCCGAAGCATGACGAAGAGCCGGACTATCCGCAGGGCGCCGCTCCCCCGAACTTCTGCCTCGACTGCCATCCCAATGGCCGAAAAGAAGACTAAGCCTCGCCGTACTTCGTGACGAGCTCGATGCCGACGTTCTCGAGCAGATCGGTCGGAGCCGTCCCACCGACTTGGACCACCACGGCGTCGTTCTCGATGGAAACCGAGTCTCCCGATGCATTCCGAAGCGAGACCCGATCCTCGAAGATCTCCTCCACCTCGGTTCCCAGGAGCGCCGTCAACCGGCCGGCCTGCATCTCCGTCTCGATGCGCTGTCGGTTCGCTTGCCGACATCGCGCAAAGGCGTTCTTCCGATAGCTGATCGTGACCGATGCGCAGTCTCCCGCATCCAGCAAGGCGAATGCGGATTCCACTGCCGCATTGCCGCCGCCCACGACCAACACGTGTTGGTCCCGAAACACCTCGGGTTCGATGACCCGATAGGTGACCTTCGAGT
>JBATLA010000009.1:0-2243 GCA_049669945.1 Polyangiales bacterium
CCATCGACCGCGACCCCTCCAGGACCAATCGCTCACGGACTGCGTTCTTGCCGAACGCGAAGTGGCTCGCACTCGGGTTGACGATGATGTCCATCGCATGACCGTCGAGCGCACCGCGTCGCTGGGCAACCCACGCGTCTTCGCAGATCTCGAACCCGATACGCACACCCGCGAAGTCGAAGAACACATCGCCGAACGGGTAGCTCTCGCCGTCGTGCTCGAGCGCCACGACTTGATGGTTGGGCCAGGGCTTGAACCAACGAGGCTCGTAGTGAAGCCCTTCGCCTGCGAGGTGCTCCTTCGCAGCGAATCCGGCGATGCGACCGTCCGCCACTACACAAGCCGTGTTGTAGAGCCCGCCGCGGCGGCGGACGGGCACACCGATGCTCACCACCATGCCGCCGGTCTGCGGTGCGAGCGCCATCAACATCGCCCACGCTCGCTTGGCCACGTCCGGGCCGAGGAAGGCGTCTTCGCAGCCATACCCGGTCGTGCAGAGCTCGGGCAGCACGAGAAGCGAAACCCCCTCGGCTCGAGCCGCGCCGATCGCTTCCTCGATGCGCCGTTGGTTGCCGGCCCAGTCGAGTGGCGTCTGATTCAACGACGCGCTTGCGACCTTGATGGGGATCATGGGTAATCTCTAGCACTTCGCGGCGGCATCCCGCCTCGCACCAGATTGACTCTAGCGCCGCCAAAGCGTATGGTGATTTCACCAAACAGCAGAACATGACAAGTGGAGTAATGTATGGAATTCCGTCAGACGCCACCAACCCTTGGAAATCAATACGATTCTGATGCCCTGCTGCAGGAGTACCTCGAGCGAACGCTCCCCCGGGAGCTGCGCCAGCGGTTCGAGCCGGAGTACCGTCAGCTAGGCGAGCTCAGCGGTGGGGAGCTCTACGCGCTCTCCCTGGGCGATCTCGGTAACGAGCCTGTCCACACGCAATGGGACGCCTGGGGCAATCGCATCGACGACGTCGAGGTGACGGAGGTGTGGAAGCGCGCGCAAGCGATCTGCGCTGAGCACGGCATGGTCGCCGCGGGGTACGACACCGAGCTGGGGGCGTACGCCCGCATTCACCAGCACCTCTTGAACTACATGGTCCAAGCTTCGCTCGACACCTACAACTGCCCGCTCGCGATGACGGACGGCGCTGCGCGGACATTGCTCGACTCCGGCAACCAAGGGTTGATCGACCACGCCCTCCCGCGCCTCCTCTCGCGCGACCCCAAGACGATGTGGACGTCCGGGCAGTGGATGACCGAGCGCATAGGCGGGTCCGACGTCGGCCAGACCGAGACGGTCGCGCACCGGGATGGCGACACATGGAAACTCTACGGCACCAAGTGGTTCACCTCGGCGACGACCGCAGACATGGCGCTCACGCTTGCGCGGCCCGAGGGCAATCCCCCCGGCGGTCGTGGCTTGGCCATGTTCTACCTCGAGCTTCGTGACGAGCAGGGCCGGCTTCAGAACCTCCACATCAACCGCCTCAAGGACAAGTTCGGCACGCGGAAGCTGCCGACAGCGGAGCTCACGCTGGACGGCGTCGTGGCGCTGCCCGTGGCAGGACTCGACAATGGCGTGCGCAACATCACGCCGATGCTGAACATCACGCGCACCTGGAATGCAGTAGCGGCGGTGATCGGGATGCGACGTGCAGTGGCCCTCATGCGCGACTACGCGGACAAACGCGAGGCGTTTGGCGCGGCGCTCATCGACAAGCCGCTGCACTTGGACACGATGGCCGACACGATCGCGGAAGCGCAGGGCGCCTTCCTCTTGGCGTTTCGCGTCGTCGAGCTGCTTGGTCGTATCGAAGCCGGAGAAGCGACGGCCGCCGAGGAGCTCGTGAGTCGGCTTCTCACGCCAATCGGGAAACTCACCACGGGCAAACAAGCCGTCACCGTCGCTTCCGAAACCCTCGAGTCATTCGGCGGCGCAGGCTACGTGAACGACACAGGCCTTTCGCGGCTGCTGGCCGACGCGCAGGTCCTCCCGATTTGGGAGGGCACCACCAATGTGCTTTCTCTCGACACACTTCGCGCGCTCAAGCAGGAAGGCGTCTGGGAGGCGTTCGTGGATGACGTCCGACTGCGTTTCGAGGTGGCGCGGGATCCCCGCCTCGCTACGGCCATCGAGCGCGGTCGTACTGCGATCGAGCACGCCGGCGCATGGCTCTCGGCGGCCGCTTCGGAGCGGGACCTGCGGGAGGCCGGAGCGCGCCGCTTCGCGATGACCC
>JBATLA010000010.1:0-4046 GCA_049669945.1 Polyangiales bacterium
GCACATCGGGAAGCTGAGGACGGAGGTGGCCGTGGACGGCGCGAGGCCAGAGCATGCACGCAGCATATCACTGACACTGGCGCTGACACTGACACTGACACTGACACTGGCGCTGGCGCTGGCGCTGAGGGTGCACTACACCTCCCGGCCATGCCGGACCCCAAGATCCGAATCCTCGTTGCCAAGCCGGGGCTCGATGGACACGACCGTGGCGCCAAGGTGGTTGCGCGCGCCTTGCGCGATGCTGGGTTCGAGGTCGTCTATACCGGCTTGCATCAGACACCCGAAATGATCGCGGTGGCAGCCGTGCAGGAAGACGTCGACGCGGTTGGTCTCTCGATCATGTCTGGAGCGCACAATACGCTCTTCCCGGCCGTGCTAGACGCGCTTGCAGAGCGCGGTGCCGACGACATCATCCTCTTTGGCGGCGGAATCGTCCCGGAAGAGGACCTGCAAGCGCTCTTGGACAGGGGGGTCGGCGCCATCTTCACCCCGGGCGCCCAACTCGAAGAGATCGTCGCGTGGATTCACAGCAACGTGAAGCCACGCTCGCTCGAGGTGTGACGCCGCGACACCGCCTACGGCGTTCGCGCCGGCAGCCCGTGTCCGGGGACGACGAGAGTCTTCATGTACGCCTCGTAGTCAAAGAGGTCGCTGTGTTCTTTGCTGTGGCACGCGGCGCAGGTCGCTTCCGGCGTCACGCGAATCACGGCAACCTCGGGGTCCTTCACGTGCGCAGCGCCGGGTCCGTGACAGCTCTCGCAACCGACATTGCGAAGCGCGCCGTCGAGGTTGTGGGTCACGGTAGAGCCTCCGGGCTCTTGATACCCGGTCACGTGACAGCCGACGCAGTCCAGGTTGTACTCCTTGCTTCGCTGCTGGAGCGTCAGGTAGGCAACCCCGTGCGAGTGGCTTCGCCACCAGGCGTACGCGGTCTGATGACAGGCGCTGCAAGCGGCGGACCCGACGTACGCGACGTCGTCAGGCCCGAGTGGCGGCGGCTTCAAGTCGGCAAACGCGATTCGGTTGGCCTCGTTGACCACCTTGTCGTGTTCGCGCATCAGCTTTTCGATTTCCGGATCCGAAGGCTCGCTCTTGCGCAGCGCCACCCAGCGCGCTGCGAACGCCTTGCCATCGGTGTCGGCAAGCGGAGCGTCCAGGGCTGCACGCTCCTTTTCGAGATCCACCAGCCTGGCGCGTTGGGGATCGAGGTCTTTGGCATCGACGTCACCGGCCTTTTCCCAGGCGTCGATCTTAGCGACCAACTCCTGGATCTGCCGATCGAACTGTGCCGCAAGCTCGGTGCGGGACCATTCGCTTCGATCTGCGAACGGCGCGTCCTTTCGCGGGCGGTACAGATCGACGACTGTGAGCCCTTGTCCTTGGCGGCTTGCGTGGAGCACCCAGGCCTTGCCGGCTTGCCGAGGCGGCATCGCCGCGTCCTGATCGAGGCCGCCCTGGACCACGAAGTCGACACCGTCGATCGCGCCGATCCGATTGGCGTCCCGACGGGATCCATCGACTAGCACGATGACGAGGTTCGCCTGCCCCCGCGCGGCACCCGCGGCGGCCATCACGCTGTCGGGCTCCGTCTCCCGTCGTGCCCCGACGATCGCCACGGAGAGGTCCCCAGCTTCATGCATCAGCACGCCGGTGTCGCTTTCCATCGCGAGCCAGGGGAACTCGGCAGCCGCGCGAAGGGACCCGAGTGTCTCGGCCGGCTGGTCTCGGTCGCGCTGTCCGGGCAAGACGGCTGTCGCGCCGAGGCGGTTGAGGATGCCCACCATCGTCTTCGCATTTCGATTCGCCTGGTCCACGCGTTCGGGAGCCAGCGGGGCGGCGTCGAAAAAGGCGTCTCCGGCAATCACGAACAAGAGGGGAACATCGCCCTCGCGAAGCGTCCTGATCTGGGCGGCCAGTCGGTCAATTCCGCCAAGCGGGTCACTCGTGCAGCCGCAAGGCTCGAGGTAGCCCTTGAGGTCGGTCACGACGGCAAGGCGCAGGGCGGGCTTCGCCTCGGCGGCGGGTTTGCGGCCCAGGCTGCACCCGAGGCATAGAGCCAGGCTCAAGACGGCAAGGAAGCATCGCATCCCCCTGGTTCTAGCAACCGTGGGGGCCGCGGCAAAAAGCCTGGCACGGCGGCGGCTTGACGGGGGGGCGGGCTCTGACTAGCTTCCGGCGTCTTTCGGGTGGGTCAGGACCCGCCGCTTACGAGGAATTCATGGTCAAGGTTCGACTGGCACGCGCCGGGGCGAAGAAGCGTCCCTACTATCACATCGTCGTCACCGACAAAGAAAAGCCCCGTGACGGGCGCTTCATCGAACAGATCGGCACGTACGACCCGAGTCGTCCCATCGCGGAAGCCCGCGTGGACTTCCCCCGTCTCGACTACTGGGTCGGCGTGGGCGCACAGGTGAGCGATCGCGTCCGAGACGTCGTCAAAGAGCACAAAAAGGCCGCGGCTGCTGCAGCCGACGCGTCCTAGGCGGTCAATTCGGTGGCAGGAGACAGGCTTCAGGACTTGATCGCGTACATCGCGAGCTCGTTGGTGGACGAGCCCGACGCAGTCGAGGTGAACGTCGTCGACGAGGATCGCGCGATCGTGCTCGAGCTCACGGTTGCGCCCGACGACCTCGGCAAGGTGATCGGCAAAGAGGGCCGCACAGCCCGCGCGATGCGCACCTTGCTGTCGGCCACTTCGGCCCGTATGCGTAAGCGCGCCATCCTCGACATTCTAGAGTAACCTCGCAGCACCTGTGACCGACGGTGCTGAAACGGTGTCCTGGATCGAGCTTGGCGTAATCGCGAAGCCACACGGCGTGACCGGAGAGCTGCGCGTGCACGTATTCAATTCTGAGTCGACGCTTCTTCGAGAGCTTGCCGAGGTGTTCCTGATCGGCGAGGAAGGTGAGGAGCCTGCACTGGTCGAAGTCGAGTCGACCCGACAGGGGCCGAAGGTGCTCCTCATGCGTTTGGCCGGCGTAGGGTCACGGGAAGACGCCGACGCGCTGCGCGGGTACGCCCTGTGCGTTCCACGCGAGGCACTGCCGGACCTCGAGGAAGGCGAGTACTACCATGCTGACCTGATCGGCCTGCTTGCCCTCGACGGTGACGAGACGATCGGCGAGGTAATCGACGTGATCGACTACCCAAGCGCGGAGTGTCTGAAGATTCAGCGTCCAGGCGGCTACATCGAAGTTCCGATGCTCCCTCGCTGGCTCGACTGGGTCGACGTGAAGGCAGGCAAGGTGCACCTCAAGGATGTCGACGATATCCCTTTGCAGAGGCGCTCTTGATGCGTTTTGAAATCGTCACTCTCTTTCCCGAGCTCTTCGAGGTTCTGAACCACGGTCTACTTGGCAAGGCGCGGGAAGTGGGACGGGTGGAGGTGCACACGATCACCCCGCGTCGGTTCACCACCGACCGGCACCGCACGGTCGACGACGCGCCCTACGGCGGAGGTAGCGGCATGGTGCTGATGCCTGGGCCAATCGCCGAGGCGCTCGATCACCTGGACGAGGCAAGGGCAGGGCGCGTGTCACACCGCGTGCTCCTCACGCCCCAAGGGGACCGATTCACGCAGGCACACGCACGCCGCTTCTCCGAGCTAGATTCCCTGACACTGGTGTGCGGCCGCTACGAAGGCTTCGACGAGCGCATCCGCGGCTTGGTCGACGAGGAGATCTCGCTCGGCGACTTCGTGTTGCTCGGCGGCGAGGTCGCCGCACTCGCGGTGCTCGAGGCCACGGCGCGACTTCTGCCCGGCGTTCTCGGAAACGAAGAGTCGGCAGCGGACGAGTCGCACGCCGAAGGGCTTCTCGAGTACCCCCAGTACACGCGGCCGGAAGAGTTCAGAGGTGAGAAGGTGCCGGAGATCCTGCGCTCCGGAAACCACGGCGCGATCGCGCGCTGGAGACGCAAGGAATCACTGCGCCGAACCTTGGAGCGCCGACCGGACTTGCTGGAATCTGCGGACCTCTCAGACGAAGACCGGGCGATCCTCGACGAAATCCACGCGGAACGCTGACGCTGGCACCTCTCAAGAC
>JBATLA010000011.1:0-1757 GCA_049669945.1 Polyangiales bacterium
CGGGTCTTCCAGCTCGAGCTCGAACGGCAGCCTGGGCCGGTCAAGCTCTACAGTCGCGCGACGAACGCTGCGGGCGAGATCCAGCCCGAGCTCCGCAACGAAAACGAGCGCGGCTACGGTAACAACAGCTGGCGCGACATGGGGGTGACCGTGCAGGTGTGCAACGCCGACGACGACATCTGTCTCACGCCGCCGCCTGAAGAAGGGTCGGCCCAGCCACGCGGTCCTCGCAAGCCCGTCGAGCTGTCCGAATCCGGCCGCCGCGGTCGCACGATCTTCACCGAGACCGCCGCGCCGCCGTGCTCGACTTGCCATACCTTGTCGGATGCGCAGGCCGTCGGGGCGGTCGGTCCGAACCTCGATGACATGGGCCGAAGCGCCCAACAGGTGAAGGCCGCGGTGACCAATGGTGTTGGCGCGATGCCGCCTTTCGACAAGACGCTCACGCCGGAGCAAATCGACGATGTCGCCCGATATGTCTTTGAGGCGACGCGTCGCGATTGAGGAGTCTGCAATTCAAACAATCCCACCTTTGCATCTCGTTGCGGCTGCCATCCCGGCGCTCTTCGTGTTGCTCGTCCTGTGGCGGTGGCGTGCCGATGCGGCGCAAGGGTTCATCGGCCTCGCGCGTATGGTCGCGCAGCTCCTCCTCATCGGATACGTGCTCGTCTACATCTTCGAGACCGACACACCGTGGGTCGTGCTCGCGGTCCTCGGCGTCATGGTCGTTGCCGCAAGCTGGATCGCGCTTCGTACCGTCCCGCAGCTCCGAGGCACGCTCTATCGGCGTGCCTTCTTTTCCATTCTCGCTGGCGGCGGCCTCACCCTCGCGCTGATTACCCAAGCCGTGCTCACTCTCGAGCCTTGGTACGAGCCGAGCGTCGTGGTCCCGCTTGCAGGGATGATATTCGCAGCGTCTATGAACTCCGTGAGCATTTCCGCAGAACGGTTCTTCGCGGAGCTCGAGCGGAGCGTCCCCTACGTCGACGCGCGCCGGGTTGCCATCCAGGCAGGACTCATCCCCATCGTCAATAGTCTGCTCGCCGTCGGCCTCGTCTCGCTTCCTGGTTTCATGACCGGGCAGATCCTTTCGGGCATCTCTCCACTCATCGCCGTTCGCTATCAAGTCATGGTGATGTGCATGATTTTCGGCGCCTCGGGCTTGTCGGCCGCGATGTTCCTCACGCTCGCGCGACGTCAGTAGTGCGGCTTCAGTCACCCCGGCGCGTGCCGCTTTCCGTGCTGGCGCGATCATACTGACCGGGCAGCGGCACGACCGGAAGACCCCACGGTCGCCTGAGCGCTTCGTATTCACTTCGAGGAAGTGCCACCAAGGTCGAGGCCCCTGGTCGGAGCCATGACACTAGCTCTTCCAACGCGCTCATCGACATGGCCGTGCAGCCGCTCATGCCTTGGTTTGGGCCTTCCCAGAGATGAATGAAGATGCAGCTACCGGCGCCGCCCTTCGTTGCTTCGGTGTTGTGCTCGACGACGACGGCCAGCACGTAGAGGGCATCGTCGCGCAGCATTCGCTCGGCGCTTCGCCAGTCGGGCGCCGTGTCTTCGGTTGAGACGATTTGGTTGTAGTGCTTAGACCGCGGATCATCGACACATCGAAGGCTGGGCGCCGCTTGGAAGTAAGGGAGCGAGATCTCTTCGTGCTTCGGAGCGTAGCCGTATGCCGGGCCGACATCGAACACGCCGGCCGGTGAGCGGCCGTCGCCCTCACGCTTGATTGGACCGGGTCGGCCTTGCGG
>JBATLA010000012.1:0-1640 GCA_049669945.1 Polyangiales bacterium
GGCGAACGCTGATTGCCCTTCGCCCCCGAGCGTCTCCGGGCTGGGCCTCCAAGTGAACGACATGAGGCAAGCGGAGTTGAAGCTCTTTTGAATCCTCGATGACGATGACTCGCTCTGCCGGCTGAGCAAGAGATGCCAGCGCATTGAGGAGCGACGTCTTGCCGGCACCGCTGCCCCCGGCAATCACGACATTGCGGCGCTGGCAAACGATGCCGCGGAGAAGCTCAGCGGTGTTGTTGGAAATACCCCCAGACTCGACGAGGCTATCTAACGTCAGTTGTTCGCGCCGAAATCGCCTGATGCTCACGACTGGCCCGCAGGGCGATGCCGGTGGGACGACGGCCTCCACTCTCGATCCGTCTGGCAGTCGCGCCTCGAGAATAGGCCTCTCCGGACTCAGCTCGCGCCCGACGTATTGGGAGAGGTTTCTGAGGGCGGACATCAGCGCATAGTCCGACGGAAATGCGCTGCCCGTGCGCTGTAGCAGCCCGCTTCGCTCGACGTACACCTCATCATGGCCGTTGATGAGGATCTCGTTGACCGCGTCGTCCTCGAGGAAGGCCGCGATTGGCGCGAAGAGCGTGCCGAGGGTCTGTTTGAAGACCTGTACTGGGATGGTCATGGGAGCGGCTCACTTGCGCTTAGGACGACCAAAGGCGGTGCGCGCTCTGGCTCAGGGGCGGGGTCGCGCGCCCGCGCGAGCAGCGTCTCGACTTCGGCAGCGTGGACGCCTTCTGGATCGAGAGCGAGATACGCCTCGTAGTGTGGAACTGCTCGTTTCTGCTCCGATGGGTGGAGGGAGTAGAGCAACGCGAGCCTGTAGCGGGGGAGCGGCGTGGTCGGTTGGTCACTGACGATCTGCTCGAGCTCCCGACGCGCGCGTTCGTGGTCGCCGAGCGCCTCGTGAATGCTGGCGACGACGAGACGAAGCCTCCAGTTCGCCGGATTGTCACGAAGGTAGCGGGCGGCGTGGTCGAGAGCGGAATGGTATCGCCCCGCGGCGACGCATACACGCACCAACCAGTAGACGACTGTCGGTTCGTCGTAGCCATGGCTACGCGCGGCGCTGAGGTATTGCTCGGCGCGCAGTAAGTCACGCTGCCGCGCCTGGAGAAGCCCCATCTCGAAAAGCTCCTCCGCCGAGATAGAAGGAGCTAGGCTCGACGTGTCGGGGCCACGGCGGATCACCCGATGCTGGCAGCCGAAGAGCAGGACGCACACCCCGGCCGCGCAGAGAAGATCTCGACTAGCTAGCGTCGTTCGCACGGATGGTCACCTTTCCCAGAATGCTCCGGAGATACTCGACATAGGCGTGGTCTCGGACGTGCTCCGTGAGGCGGAGGAGTCGGTGAAGCTCGACGAGCGCGACGGCCCACTTCTCAGACGCAAGGGCGTTATCCAGGACGAGCCGCGACGACGCGTAGTCGACGCGGACTCGCGCCGTCAGACTCGAGGCGAGGGCCTCGGCTCGTTTTGCGTGCTCGCTGAGGCCGGCTTTCTGATAGCAACTTCGAGCCTCCTGAAAGAGAAGAGCGGCCTGTACGCCGTCCCGGGGGTCGTATGGATAGCGTTCCGCGTGAAGCCGGGCCTGCTGCTCTGCCCTGCCTGCGCGACGAGCGGGCCGCGCATCGCCCGAGCAT
>JBATLA010000013.1:0-2697 GCA_049669945.1 Polyangiales bacterium
GGAGGGCTGGCCGCACGAACCGGCGGCGCTCGCCAAGCAGCTGCACGGTGAGTCGTCGCGCTGGTCGCTCGAACGAGCGCTTCCCCGAGAGGTCTTGTCCGCCGACGAAACGCTCGCTCTGATGGAGGCGCGCGAAGAGCGCGTCGAGCTCTACCCGCTCGAGCTGGCAACCGCGATGGCGGCGTTGCTCCGGGGGCAGGGGATCGACGCCATGGTGGCCGAGGTCTTGACGTTCGGCGCGGACCAAGCGCCCACTGACCCTTCCGGCATGCTTGGATACTTCGTGACGGCCGTGGTGGAGCCGGGATCGAGCGAAGTGTCGGCGTACTACGATCCGTGGGGCGGTCGCGTCGAGGTGAGCCCAGCGGCTGTTCGCCTCCTTCGAGACACCGAGGCGATCGGTGCCGCCCTCGGGATCGAGGCGACGCGTCAGTTCGCCCGCTCGGGAGATGGCGCCAAGGCCCTGCCGATGGTCGAGACGGCGTTGACCCTCGACGCTGTATCTCCCTCACTGCGGGTCGTGCACGCGACGGTCTTAGTGGATTCGGGCGGGGTTCCGCAAGCGATCCAAGAGCTCGAGGCGGCCATCCAACTACGCGACGACGCCGCTCGGCAGCTCAGCATGGCGCAGCTCATCCTTGCTCAGGCAGGGATGCTCGCAGCCAATGGAGAGCCTGCGGCCGCGGAGGCCGCGCTCGCGAAGGCGAATCAAGTGGTCGCTGCCGTCATCGAGCAATCGCCGCGCTACGGTCGCGCGCACCTGACGCTCGCCACTATCCACTTGGGGCTAGCGGACCTCGAGCGCGCGCGGATCGAGCTCGAGACCGCGGCGGAGCTCAGTCCCGACTCGCCGATGCTGTGGGCGGTCTGGGCGCAGTACCATCTGGCGATCGATGAGCCGGACGCCGCGGCGCTGAAGATGAACCGGGCGCTCACCCTGGATCCCGAGAACTGGCAGTTGCGGGTCCAAGCCGCAGGTGTTTTCCGCGGCGTGGGGGATGCAGAGGCTGCTCGACACAACGCAGAGGAGGCCCTTCGCTTGGTGGCGCCGGATCGACGGAGCAAGCTCAAGAGTTTCCTCGACCAAATGGCGGGGTCCGTGCAACCCGCGCAGCCTGACCCGAACCCGGCTCCTGTCGGGGAGGGCGGGGCGAGCGATTCTGCGTTGATGCTCGGCGACCCGTCGAACCTGCGGCTGCGGAGCCCGGACCAGCAGCTGCAGCTCGATCTGGACGAGTAGGCGCTAGGGCCGCTCCGCCTGTTCTTGTCGGTCGATGCTGCTGACCTGCAGAAGCCGAGCCCACAGTGCGTCCCGTCCGTCGCCCGTGACCGAGCTGAAGGGCGTGACCGCGCGACCCATCTCATTGCGAAGCTTGGCGATGGCAGGCTTGCGTTTGCTTGCCGGCAACTTGTCCATCTTCGTGGCCACGACGATCGGAGTGACGCCGATGCTCTCGAGGAACTCGAGCAGCTGTGCGTCGTCGTCCTCGGCGCCCCGCCGAATGTCGATGATCACCACGGCGCCGCGCAGCCCCGGGCGCTCGCTCAGGAAACCTTCGATGAGCGGGCCCCAAGACTTGCGTTCGGCCTTGCTACGCTGCGCGTAACCGTAGCCGGGAAGGTCCACCAAATCGAGGTGTGCGTCCCCCGCGTCGGTACGTAGCCGCACCCGAAAAATGTTGATCGCACGCGTGCACCCGGGCGCGCTGCTGGTGCGCACCAGCTTCTTGCGACGGACGAGGTTGTTGATGAGGCTCGACTTTCCGACGTTCGATCGCCCCGCGAAGGCGACTTCGGCAAAGGTCGGCGCCGGCAGCTGCCCGAGGGCCGTTGCGCCTGCGATGAATTCGGCGTCGAGCACGTCCATCGTGGGGTTGTAGCGCCGTTGAGGAGTCACGCACGCACGCGGCGGCGGACTGCTGCTCGGAGGTCTCGTAACTCGGGGGCGCCGAGTGCCATGGCGACGCCGAAGTAGGTGACGAGACCCACCACGGCTGTTCCGATGAATACTGCGGCGTTTCGCGGCTCATTGCCTCCCAGCTCCCAGTGGCCGAGGCGGGCCCCTGCCCACACGACCCCGCCCATGACGCCACTGGCGATGACAATCCGCAGCAGGCTGGAGTTGATTTCCGACATTCCAAGGTAACCGCTTCGGCGTTGGAGCAACCAGAGAAGCGCCGCGAGTTGTGCGACCGCCGCAGCCGTGGTGGCGGCAGCTAGTCCGGCGTGTTGCATTGGCCCCATGAGTCCGAGGCTCAGCGAGATGAAGATCACGAGATTGACGGCGCTCGCGACGACCGGCGTTCGTGTGTCGTTGTGCGCATGGAACATCGGAATGATCGTTCGCACCGACGCGACGGCCCAGATCCCCCCCGCCTGCCAGATGAAAGATCGGGATGTTTCTCGAATTGCCGAGGCGTCGTACTGACCGCGTCCGAAGAACATCGTCACTGCTGGCTCGGCGAGCACGGCCAGTGCAACGCCGGCGGGTATGGCGACGAAGAGGGAGAGCCTCAGCGCGTGCCGGAACAACCGCTTGGCTTCCTCCTCGTCGCCGTGCGCGACGGCGTCGCTCAAGGAGGGCAGCGCCGCCGAAGCGATAGCGAGCGCAAACATGCCTTGTGGGATCTCGGCGAGGCGTTGGCCGTAGTAGAGATAGCTGACGCTCCCGGTCGGAAGAAACGACGCGAACAGGCG
>JBATLA010000014.1:0-3742 GCA_049669945.1 Polyangiales bacterium
GCGCAGCGGACCCGATCGGCGGACGCGGTATCGCTTGCGGATGCTATGCACGCGACTCCCTTAGCACGTGCTCGAGCGAGTCGAGAAAGCGCTGATTTTCATGCGGCAGGCCGACTGTGACGCGGAGCCAGGTGTCGAGCGGCGCGGGCATCGCGCGCACGATGACGCCTCGTCGGAGGAGTGCCTCGTACACCGCCCTTCCCGGTTGCCCGACGTCGACCAAGACGAAGTTCGCTTGGCTCGGCGCGACTCGAAATCCGCGCGCTTCGAGCGCCTGGGTTAGCTTGGTCCTGTCGGAGATGGTTGCCGTCACGCTGGCACGAAGGTGCGCCTGGTCTGCGAGCGCGGCTTGCGCGGCAACCTGGCCCGGGGTGCCGACGTTGAACGGCGCGCGAAGACGGTTCAGGTCCGTGACGAGCTCTCGGGTGCCGACCACGTATCCGACGCGGAGCCCGGCCAAGCCATAAGCCTTCGAGAAGGTCCGCAGAACGGCGAGACGGTCCCGCGTGTCGCGTAGCTCGGTCGCCGGAACGAAGTCTTTCGCGTCGACGTACTCGACATACGCTTCGTCGACCACGGCGAGCACGCGTTCGGGAAGCTCCCCAAGCAGGCGCTCGAGGTCGGGGCCACCGATGTATGCGCCCGTCGGGTTGTTCGGGTTCGACACGAACAGCAACTTGGTCTCAGGGGTGACCGCCGCGAGCAGTTCATCCACATTCCAATGCAGATGGTCCCGCAGTGGCACCGCCGTGAAGCGCAGCTCTTGAGCGACGGACCCGATACGGTAACAAGGAAATGAAGGGTGCCCGAACACTGCATGATCACCTCGACTGGCGAACACACGGCACATCAAATCGATGAGCTCGTTTGAGCCATTGCCGAGACAAATCTCCTCGGCGGCAATGCCGTGATGTACGGCCAACGCTCGGCGCAGGTCATGTCCGCGCGGGTCCGAATAGCGATGGAGCGCAAGCGCCTCCCCGGAGACGGCCGCCATGGCCTTGGGTGACGGTCCGTAAGGGTTTTCGTTGGAAGCCAGCTTGACGATGTCGTCGAGGCCGAGCTCGCGCCGAAGCTCTTCTTCGGGTTTGCCCGGCTCGTACGCCGTCAGCGCCAGGATGTGGGGTGCCGCGAGGTCGCTCATGTGGGTGGGTCAGCTCGGCCGGGGGTAGCTCCCGAGGACCTTGGCATAGCGGGAGAGCCGGCGCAGCTCCTCCACCGCCGTCAGGATGGCGCGGTCGGTGATGTGGCCGTCCATTTCGAGAAAGAAGACGTGTCTCCACTCCGCGTTTGTCGACGGCCGCGATTCGATGCGGGTGAGGTTGATTTCACGGTCCGCCAGCGGCCGAAGCGCACGGTGAAGAGCGCCGGGATCGTCGCCGGGCGCCATCGCCAAAATCGTCCGGTCTTGACCGGTGCGCGACGGGAGGCGGCTGCCCACGATTCCAAATCGGGTTTTCACCGCGGAATCGTTTTCGAGTCGGTCGTCGATCAGCTTTAGCGGGTGAAGCTCCTGGAGCAGCGGAGAACCGAGCGCAGCCGATTGGTCATCGCCGAGCGCAAAGTGCGCCGCCGCCTCCCCCGACTGCACGTCGACGAGGATCGCGTCCGGGTAGCGCGACCGGAGTTGCCGCTCGCATGCGGCAATCGCTTGCGGTGAACCGTAGATCTTCAAGACCTGCGACGCCTCGCCCGACTGCGACAGCAACTGGTAGCGGAGGGGAACGATGCGCTCTGCGCAGAGTCTCGCGTCGGTCGCGACCAAGCCATTCAGCGTGGCGGTGATCGCACCGTCGGTCGATGTTTCCAAGGGCACCACGCCGAAGGTCGCGTGACCGTGGAGCACGGATTCCAGCACCTCGGTGACCGATTCGTTGGGCCGAAAGCTCGGCGCGTGGCCAAAGTAGTCGCGCGCGGCCGCGTGGGCGAGGTCGCCCGGCGCCCCGAAGTACGCGACGACGTCAGGCGCGATGAGGTGCGTGCAGGCGGAGAGGACCTCCCTGAACACTGGTTCGATACTATCCTTCGGAAACTCCTCGGCGAGCGCGCGCGCACTCTCGATGACGAACGCCTTCTTGGGAATTCGGAGGGGCTCGTCGCCGGCTTCCTCTCGGAGGGCGTTGTACTCGTGGATCGCTTTCGCGCGCGCATTGAGCGCGCGCACCAGTTGCCGGTCCGCCTCCTCGAGCGATTCGGTAATCCGGCGAAGACGATCCTCCATGGCGCCGATGGTAACAGCCCCCCGAACGAAGGTATACCGTTCGGGCGCGTTCGCTACGCGTCGTCGCGTCGCGCCATGTCGCGCAACCGCGCGAGCGTGACGAGCGCATCCACCGGCGTCATCCGCTCAACATCGAGCGCCCGCAACGTGGCCTCGACCTCCGAGTCGGGTGGTTGCGGAGTTTCGAACAAGGGGATCTGTGGGGCGGGCGTCGATGCAGCGCGCGCCTCGAGCTCCTGCAACTTCGCCTTGGCACGGGCGAGGACCACAGGTGGCACGCCCGCGAGCCTAGCAACAGCCAGGCCATAGCTTCGATTGGAGCCTCCCGGTACCAACTGATGAAGCAGGACCATACTGTCATCGTGCTCTTTTGCCGCGACGTTGTAGTTCGCAGCGTTCGGCAGGCGATCGGCGAGCTCGCAAAGCTCGTGGTAGTGCGTCGCGAAGATCGCCCGACAACGCGTTGCGTCGTGAAGGTGCTCGGCTACGGCCCATGCGATCGCGAGCCCGTCGTATGTGCTCGTGCCACGGCCGATCTCGTCGAGGATGACGAACGACCGCTCGGTCGCGCCACGCAGGATCGATGACGCTTCGGTCATCTCCACCATGAAGGTGCTCTGGCCTCTTGCCAGCTGGTCGCTGGCGCCGACCCGCGTATACACGCGATCGACGATGCCGATGCGCGCGGACTTGGCCGCCACGAAGCCGCCCGACTGCGCCATGATGACCGCCAGGGCGGCTTGCCGCATCGCGGTGGACTTGCCTGCCATGTTGGGTCCGGTGAGCAGCATCAGGCGTGTCCCTTCAGGATCGAGCGCGATCGTGTTCGGGACGAAACCGTCTTTGGCGGCATAGCGCTCCACGGTCGGGTGACGGCTATCCTCGAGGAAGAGGTCATGGCTCGGGTCGACGTTCGGCCGAACGTATCCGTAGCGGTGTGCAACCTCGGCGAGTGCTGAAGCGACGTCGACGGCGGCGATCACGCGGGCAAGACGGTGAAGCCGCGGAGCATGGTTGCCTACCGAGATCCGCAGGTCGACGAACGCCGCCGACTCGAGCGCACGCGCGCGCTCATCGGCGTGTAGGATCCGGTCTTGCAACTCTGCGAGCTCGGCCGTGATGAAACGCTCCCCGTTCGCGATCGTCTGCTTGCGCACGTACTCGTCCGGCACGGCGTCGAGCTTCGACTTCGTGATCTCGATGTAGTAGCCGAACACCTTCGTGAACTTCACCTTGAGCGAGCCGATGCCGGGTCGCTCGCGCTCACGGCGTTCGAGGTCGAGGACGATGTCCTTGGCCGTCGTCGAGAGCTTGCGGAGCTCGTCCAGGTCTTCGAGATGCCCGTCCGCGAAGATGCCACCCTGTCGATCGATTGCGGGAGGCTCTGGCACGAGCGCGTGCTCGAGCAGGGAGAGGACGTCCTCACACAAGTCCGCGCTCTGCAACGATGGCAGCGCGTCGTCGAGGTCGCGGCCCGGAAGGTCGCGAAGCCGCGCGTGAAGGGCCTGGGCGCTCCGAAGG
>JBATLA010000015.1:0-3614 GCA_049669945.1 Polyangiales bacterium
GTGCTAGAGCGGCCGCTGTGCGCTGTGCGGTCTCGGCTCTGGGGTGCCTGGCCTTGTGGGCATCACTCCCCGCTTCGGCTCGGGCGTACGAGGACCAGGTCACCCTCGGCGTGGCGGTGGGGTACGCGGGTATGCCGCAGAGTGACGCCCTCCCCCGGAACGGCTTCGATTTCGCGCTGAGCGTCGGCGGTGGAATCGGCGACGCCTGGAGCATTCAGGGAGTCCTCTCCGAGAATGTCTACTTCGGAGATGGAACGCTCTACATGAGCATGGCCGGCGTCGAGACGGTATACGCCCTCGACATCGTGCGCTTCGTGCCGCTGATTGGGTTCGGTTTGGACGGCATCCTGAGTGTTCGGGAGCGCGCCGCGCGTGGGGACTTCGCCCTGCATGCGCTGTTGGGCATCGACTTCTTGATCAACCCCCGCTGGATCATCGGCGCGGACGCGCGGGGCTTCTGGGTTGCGACCAACGCCAAGAGTCCTCTCAGCGCGTTCATCGTGACAGCGGCGCTTCGTGTCGGCGTCCGCTTCGACCTCCGCTAGAGCGGGTTCCCGCTGACTGGAAAGCCGCACGGGCTCCGAAGACGCGAGCGCCGCCGAGACGAGCAGGAGCACCACGCATGCAGCGGACTGAATCGTCGGTGGAGCGCTGGGCACGATCCCAGCATCGGCCACTCGACCATGGGGTTGCCCTAGCTCCCGTTCTTTTCGAGCTCGAACCCTTCGTGCAGGACCACGACCGCCTTGTCCGCGTGCTCGGCCTTGATCAAGCAGGAGGTCTTGATTTCGCTGGTGCTGATCGCCTGGATGTTGATGCTGTTGTCGGCGAGGAGCCGGAACATGCGCGCCGCGATGCCGGCATGATTGCGCATGCCGACTCCGACGATCGACACCTTGGCCACCGAATCGTCGCGCCCTACGCGCTCGGCGCTGACGCCCTCCGCGATCTCCTTGGCGATGTCTTCGGCGCGGTCCGCGTCCTCGCGGCTGACCGTGAACGTCAGGTCCGTGTGACCCTCGCGCGATACGTTCTGAATGATCATGTCGACCGAGATGTTCGCTTCGGCGAGCGGCTCGAAGACGCTCGCGACGACGCCCGGGTGATCGGGCAGCGCGCGGACGGTGAGCTTCACGGTCTTCTTGTCGGCGGCCACGCCGGCGACGATGACTTTTTCGAGCAGGTGTTCTTCGTCGGTCACGATCGTTCCCTCCGCTTTCGAGAAGCTCGAGCGCACGTGCAGCGGCATCCTATGCTTCATCGCGAGCTCCACCGAACGAATCTGCAGAACCTTGGCGCCGAGTGAGGAGAGCTCGAGCATCTCCTCGTAGCTGATGCGCGAGATCTTCCGCGCGTTCGGGCATACGCCCGGGTCCGTGGTGTAGACCCCGTCGACGTCTGTGCAGATTTCGCACACGTCCGCTTTCACCGCAGCTGCAATAGCCACGGCCGAAGTGTCCGAACCGCCACGCCCAAGCGTCGTGATGTTGCCGTAGGTATCGGTTCCTTGGAATCCGGCCACGACGAGCACGTTGCCGCTGTCGAGTGAGGAACGGAGCCCTTCCCCGTCGATGGTCCGGATGCGCGCCTTGCGAAACACGTTCTCCGTGCGGATACGGGCCTGGTGGCCGAGAAGCGAGCGGGCCGGCACGCCGAGCTCGTTGAGCTGAATCGCGAGCAGCGCCGCACTCACCTGTTCGCCGCTCGACACGAGCACATCCATCTCGCGCTCAGCCGGTCGCGTCGATAGCTCCCAGCCCATGCTGAGCAGCTTGTCGGTTTCGCCGGCCATGGCGCTGACGACCACGATGACCTGGTTCCCATCGCGATAGGTCTCCGCAACGCGTTCCGCGACCATGCGAATACGGTCCAGGGAGCCGACGCTCGTGCCGCCATATTTCTGTACGATCAGGGCCATTGGGCGCCGAAGAATAGCCGCGACCTTGCGGTCGGCAACCGGCCCCTCACAACAACTGTTTCCATGTTACTTTGGCGGGCATGCGACTCGTCTTTTGGATCGCGATCCCGCTCCTTGGGGCTTGCAGCCAGACCTCCGCCCCGGTCCATGCGGGGCCGGCAGAACCAGGATCTCGCGAGCAAGAGAGGCTGCACATGGTCCGAACCCAGATCGAGTCGCGGGGCATCCACGATCCGGCTGTGCTCCGCGCGATGCGGATGGTGCCACGTCACAGGTTCGTTCCTGAGTCACAGCGCGCCTCGGTGTACGACGACCGGCCGCTCCCCATCGGTTACGGCCAGACGATCAGCCAGCCCTACATCGTCGCCCTGATGAGCGAGCTCGCCGCCGTGAAGCCCGGGGACACGGTCCTCGAGGTGGGCACCGGCTCGGGGTACCAAGCAGCCGTGCTCGCCGAAATGTGTGTGAAGGTGTTCTCCATCGAAATCGTCGAGCCCCTCGCGAAGCAGGCGAAGGCAACTCTGAAGGCGCTCGAGTACGACGTGGCAGTCCGCCATGGGGACGGCTACGGGGGCTGGCCGGAGAATGCGCCCTTCGACGCGGTCGTGGTGACGGCCGCACCGGCGAAGATCCCCGAGCCGCTGAAGGAGCAACTCAAGATAGGTGGCCGCTTGGTCATTCCAGTTGGCGAGGACTTCCAGAGCCTCATGGTGGTCACCCGGACGAAGAAGGGCTTCCTGCAGAAGGAGGTCCTGCCCGTGCGATTCGTCCCGATGACGGGCAAAGCACAGACGCCCGGCTGACCCATGCGAGCCGGAACGGCGGAGGTTGGTGGCTCGGATGTAACGAAAATTACATTCCATGCAGGTCCGGGAAAAAGCTCGAATTAACTGAACACCAGTTGTGATACCGTCGGCGCCCCCCCTAGGAGACCCGTATGCCCTGTTCCCCCCGGATGCGCTGGCTCGTCAGCTCGCTCTGCGCCGCTGTTCTTTTCGTCGGATGTGGCCCCGACGCGAGCGACACCACAGGCGACCTCAAGATTCAGCTCGAGCTCTTGAACGGTACGCAGATCGACGAGGTCACGTACGCGATTACCGGGAACGACATGGAACCGATGGTCGGCACGATCAACACGGCCGCTCCGGGCTCGACCGCATCGGTCGAGGTCTACGGTCTTCCCTCCGGTGAGGACTACGAAGTCGAGATGACCGCTCTGTCGACCGACGGCGAGACCTCGTGCTCGGGCTCCGCGAAATTCGACGTCCAAGTGGGCGTCTCGACGGAGGTCATGGTCGTCCTCAACTGCAAGCCGAACGAGCAGTACGGGGGCGTACGCGTCAACGGCAAATTCAACTTCTGCACCGACATCCTCAAGGTCGTCATCTCGCCGCTTCAAACCTCAGTCGGCTACGACATCGATGTCGAAGTGCTGGCCAGCGACGAGGAAGGCGATCCCATCGAGTACATGTGGATGGGCACCGGCGGCTCCTTCGCGGACGCGACGGCCCCCGTGACGACGTTCACCTGTGAGGAAGTCGGCGTGCAGTCGATCACCATCACGGTGTCCGACGACGGCTTCGAGTTCTGCGACTGCAGCTACACGACCTTCGTCACCTGCGTCGACGGCGGCGGCGGCATGGGCGGCATGGGCGGCACGGCCGGTGCAGGCGGCATGGCTGGCGCAGGCGGCATG
>JBATLA010000016.1:0-14600 GCA_049669945.1 Polyangiales bacterium
GCCGGCTCGAACGTCCAAGTCTGAACGGCTTCGACCGCGGCAGCGTCGAAATCCGCGCTCGCGGAGTGCTCCACCACGATGTCCGCGACCTTGGCGTCCGCGGTGATCGTGATGAGCAGGATCACGGTCGGATGCAGCCCCGAACCTTCCCGCCCGGGAGGAAATTCAGGGGGCGGTGAGTCGAGCAGGTGAGGCGGATGCAGTTCAGCGCCAGCGCCAGCGTCAGCGTCAGCGTCAGCGTCAGCGCCAGCGTCAGCGTCAGCGTCAGCGTCAGAGTCCGCGTCAGCGCCAGTCTCCTGCGCGTAGATCGGTCCAGCCGCCCACAGCGCCAGCGCCATGAGCGCAAACGCGCCGATGTGTCTTCTTCCATTCCCTTTCATTCACGACTCCTGCCCTTCGCGCAGATTGCGCGAGCTACGTTCGATTGGTGGACGAACGTTTAGGCAGGCGGTGAATTCTTCGGGGCGACTCGAAAGCGCTGCGTATCGACCGGGACGAATCTGTCCGCGGACCTGAGCTGCCATTGGGCCCCGGCTTCGAACGGCGAGATCTGCGCGTGGCTGACCGCACCGAGCGCGTCATGGCGGTCCACCGCGAGCGCGCAATGATCGTGCGCCTCGTCCGCGGCGCCATCGGGTGCGTTTTGGTACGTGGGCCCCTGGGTCTCGACACGCGAGCCGTCCTCGTGATGGTGACTCTCGCCGGCGTGGACCAGCTCTCCGTGCTCCGCACAGCGGCTGTGCTCGACCAGCAGCATGTGGCCGCCGCTAGAGCCCTGCAGCAGCACCATGAGCAGGCCCGCAAGGGCGCAAACACGCCTAATCATTGCGGATCCGAGCAGGTTTCGAGTCGGCCAAAACATCGAGAGCACCCGATTATGACCGAATCGCCAGGTTCATCAACCGTGCGCCCAATGTGCGCTGGAGCGCGTCACCCCACCGGGCTACACCCCTCGCTCGCTCCGCAGGCTAGGATCTAATGGGCTTGGGGGGCCTGCTTATTCGATGTCGCGAGACGATCCTACCGAGGTAACACGGCGCCATGTCTTTGCGCAGCAGGGCCTCTCCAAAAAGGAGGAGCAGGCGCGGATCGTCGTGCTCGCAGGCAAGCTCGCTGGCGACAAGTACGCCATCGAGGAGGAGCTGACACTCGGCCGCGGCGAACAGGCCGACGTGAAGATCGACGACACACTCGCCTCGCGGATGCACTCGCGCATCTTCAAGCACGTGAACGGCTCATTCGTGATCGAGGACCTCGAGAGTCGGAACGGCACGCTCGTCAATGGCATGGCGATCACGAAGCAGGTGCTCACCTACGGAGATAGGATTCAAATCGGAAGCTCCCTGCTGTTGTTCGCTCACCACGACCCGATGGAAGAGCAGGTCGCACAGCGTCGCAAGCTCGAGGCGATCGGGCGGCTCGGCACCGGTGTGGCGCACGATTTCAACAACCTCCTCGGCGCTGTCCGCTCCAGCATCGATTTCCTCAACGCCCTTCCGAGCGAGACCAAGGTGGGCGATCCAGACGTGCGGGAAGCCTTCAACGACATCCGCGGCGCGGCAGCGGCTGCTACCGAGATGACCGCGCGGCTCCTCGGGTTCGCACGAGAGGTTCGCGGCAGCCACTCGGAGGTCGACTTGTCGGAGCTCTGCCATCACGTCGTGCAGCTTGCACGGCACACCTTTCACAGAAGCATCAGCATCGACGCGCGTATCGACCGAGGACTCAAGGTGAGCGGCGACCGCGGTCAGCTCCATCAGCTCTTGATGAACCTGATGATCAACGGACGCGACGCCATGCCCAAGGGGGGCAAACTCAAGATCGAGGCGAAGAAGGCGGACCAGCTCGAGCTCGAGAAGGCGCCGCTCAACCCGCTGGTGGCCCACGCCGTCATCACGGTCGAAGACACTGGCATCGGGATGGACGACGCGACGCGTGAACGCGCGTTTGATCCCTTCTTCACGACAAAGGGCGACCAGGTAGGCGCCGGCTTGGGTCTCGCGGCGGTGTACGAGATCGCGAAGTCGCACAATGGTCATATCACCGTGCACAGCGTGCCCAACCGCGGCAGTCAGTTCCAGGTCGTGTTTCCGCTGACCAGCGAGCGACCCATGGCGCCGACCGAGCCGAGCCTGCCTGCGATCAAGCTGCCGAGAACACAGCTACTCATTCTCTTGGTCGACGACGAGGATGTCGTTCGACGGAGTGCGGGAAGGGTGGTCCGCCAGAGCGGTCATCGCGTGATCTTCGCGAACAGCGGGAAGGAAGCGCTCCGGGTCTACACGGAGACTCAGCCGAGGCCGGACCTCGTGCTCATGGACCTCAACATGCCTGGCATGACGGGGGACCAAGCTTTCGAGGAGCTCAAGGCGCTCGATGCACAGGCTCCGGTCGTGTTCGTCTCGGGTTACTGGGATCGCGACCTCGAGCGCAAGCTTCGTGCCATGGGCGCACTCGGCTTTGTCCAAAAGCCCTACGAAGCTGCTACGCTCCGGGACGCCATCGTCCAGGCGATGACGGCCCAGACCTCATGATCAAGTACATAGGCTCCAAGCGCGTGCTCGTGCCGCACATCGTGCGAGGAGTGGCGGCGTTTCCGAGCTCCGAGCGCGTGCTCGATCTGTTCTCTGGAACGTCGCGCGTGGCACGTGGTCTCAAGGAGAGCGGCCGCTATGTGATCGCCAACGATCACCTGAGCTACGCTGCCACACTCGCGCGTTGCTATGTGCAATCCGATGCGGTCCGATGGCGAGACGAGGCGACAGGTTTGATCGACGACCTCGGGAGGACGCCCCCCGAGCCCGGCTATTTCACCAAGACTTTTTGCGAGGACGCGCGCTACCTACAGCCGGACAACGGTGCGCGAGTGGACGCGATTCGCGAGGAGATCGCGCGCCGCTCGCTGCCGCCGGAGCTCGAAGCCATCGCGCTGGTGTCGTTGATGGAGGCCGCTGATCGCGTCGATTCCACGACCGGCGTTCAAATGGCCTATCTGAAGAAGTGGGCGGCCCGCTCGTTCAACGAGCTGCAGCTTCGCGTGCCTGCCCTCCTACCGGGCGGGGGCGAAGCGCTTCAGCTCGACGCTACCGAAGCGGCGGACGAAGTCGATGCTGACGTCGCCTACATCGACCCGCCGTACAACCAACACAGCTACATGGGTAACTACCACGTGTGGGAGAGCTTGATCCGTTGGGACAAGCCGGACACCTACGGCATCGCCAACAAACGGGTGCAGTGCAAGGAGTACAAGAGCGACTTCAACTCGAAGCGCCGGATTCATCAGGGTCTCCGCGACGTATTCGAGGCTCTGAGGTGCAAGCATTTGCTGGTGTCCTTCAGCAACGAAGGGCACGTCGCTCGCGACGAGATGATCGAGCTCTTGTCCAACAAGGGCCACGTCGGCGTCGTCGCGGTCGACTTCAAGCGGTACGTCGGCGCCCAGATCGGTATCCACAACCTGAACGGAGAGAAGGTGGGGCGCGTCAGTCACCTGCGAAACAAGGAATATCTGTTCGTCGTGAGCGAGCGGCGCAAAGCGGTGGACGCCGTGGTCGAGGCCCTCGAGGCCAGCATTGGGGATGCTGCGCTTGCGTCGAGCGCCGCGAAGGGCAAAAGGAAGACCCATGAAACTGACCGACGTGTTGAACGATGAGGCCAAGCGCGCTTCGATCATCGAAGACGTGGTGCGTCTCGTCGACGGGGAAGTAGCCAAGCAACGAGGCCTCAGCGGAGTTGCCGTGAAGGCCGGGTACAAGCTGGTTCAAGGGGTGAAGCCAGGGTTCGTGCGCAAGGTGGTGCAGGCCCTGCTGCCGGAGTTCGCTGAGGCTCTGGATCCGATCCGCGAACAGGCGCTCTCCCAAGGGCAATCAGTGTCCAGCTACTTCCAGTCTCACGCGCCAGAGATAGCCGAAGCACTTCTTGCCGTGACCGACGGAAAGGCGCAGCGATCCGATCACGGTTCGGTGAAAGGCGCCTACACGAAGCTTCGCGGTTCAGCGCGCAAGAACGTGGAAGGGGCAGTCCCCGGCCTTGGCTCAATCATCGAGCAGCACACCTGACGTCGGTGACTCGGTGTCAGCCCTCGAGGGGCAGCGCTGGCTTGGCTGCGGTCCTCGCCGAGCTCGTGGCCCTGAGCATGTCGACCACGGCGGCCCTCGTACGATCGCGCAGGTCGATCACGCAGGCATCTTCGTCGAGCGCGGTGTTCGGATAGAGCGGTTTGCCGATCTGAACGGTCACGAGCCGATCGTCCCGTTCCTCGATCGCACCGGTGTCGACGGAGTCTCGCGACATTAGCGTGAACGTCCCGTTGATTGCGACGGGTACCACCGGCTTGCCCGCGGTCAACGCTGCTTGGAAGGCGCCGTTCTTGAACGCCTTGAGCTTGCCGTCGGCCGTTCGGGTGCCCTCCGGGAAAACCAGGAGCGGCTTTTCCGCTCGAAGCACGCTCTCGAACGCCTCCATGACCGCGACCGCCGCGTCCTTTCCCTTGTTGCGGTCGACCGGGACGTGCCCCGCGAGCCGCAAGTGCCAACCGAGGAACGGGACGTTCATCACCGAGCGCTTGGCGGCCCACTTGAAGTCGCCTGGCAGCGCTGCGCCGAGGACCAAGATGTCGACGAGGCTTTCGTGATTGCTCGCATAGACGAATCCGCCTTCGGGAACGTTCTCCTGGCCGGTCGCTTCGATGTAGATTCTGAGGCCTCTGGCTGACGACTGGCTCCACTGCTTGGCGCACCAGGTCGAGACGCGGCCCTGCGTGAACGGGCCGCCAGTGATCGACAGGGTTCCCCAGCCGACGGTGCGCACCCCGAACGGAACCCATTGCCGGACCCACTGGGCCCGTTGGTCCCAACCCATTTCGCCACCCTTGCGGAAGATCCCCCACTCGGTGCGCGCCCAGTTCAGCGTGTCTTTCAACCCCATCCGGGCGTTAACTACCACTCCGGCCAAACCATGGAAAGCAGCCGGTTCCTCACGCCATCGGCCGCACTGGCATCGGCGGAACGTTGGAAAGATCGAGCACTTCGGGGAGCGAGCGATAAGGGAACTCGAAATTCACGGATTTCGCGTAGGCACAGGGCCGGGCGCCGTACGACGTGAACGGCGTCGGCGGGGTTGCGAGCGCGGCCACCGCTCGCGTGTTGTCGTACACGATGTCGGTGGTGACGTACGGGATGAACGCGCTCAGGAGTGCGCCGATTCGCTGAAGCGCCCCCTGGCTGGGGACCCTTCTCAGCACCTCCGAAATGCGTTCGAGCGGGTACGCGAGCCGGCCGGCGAAATGAGGGGTGCGCTTGCCAAGCCCCGCACAGACCGCCGTTGCGATTTCGCCAATGGTCCGCGATTCGGTTCCCGCGCTCAGCTGGTACGTGTCGTGCGCCAAGTCCTCGAGTAGGTGGAGCTCGGCGATGCCGTGCCCCGCCCAATCGGCGTTGACGATGTCGAGCCTTACCTGAGGGTCGAAGGGCACGACGGGCCATTCGCTCAGCGCACAGATCGCGCGCAGCATGTCGAACTGAGTCGTCTCCGAGAATCGGGAGTCGCCGATGACGCTACTCGGTCGGAGATGGAGGCACGGCACCTCCGGCAAGAGCTCTCGGACCATGTGCTCGCAGAACTTCTTCGTGCGGGTGTATGCGTTGAAGTCTGTCCGACTCCAGTCGAGCGGCTCGTCTTCCATGACGACCGCGCCGGGCCTTTCGCCAGCAACGCCGACGGTCGAGACCAGGCTGAAGCGCCGCAGCGGGTGATCTTCCTGAATCGCGCGCGCGAGCTTGATGACGGACAAAGTGCCGCGAAGGTTGTGATCCACGCACGCGCGCTCCGAGCGGAGGTTGAGGGACGCTGCGACGTGGAGCACCGACTCGGCGTTCGAGATGAGCCAGTCGTAGTCAGCTTGGGAGGTGCCCAACCGAGGTTGGCTCAGGTCCCCGCAAATGAAGCAGACCCGGTCGAGGTGGCGGTGAAACTCGTCGGCGTTCATGTGAAGCTGAAGCGAGCGCCAAAGCCGCTCTACGCCCGCATCGTAGTCGGCAGCGCGAACGAGGAGCGCGAGCTCGCGATCGCTGTTTCGAAGCAGCCATTCGGTCGCGTACGAGCCGAGGTAGCCGGTTGCTCCCGTGATGAAGATCGCCATTTCGCCTAGCCTGTTGGGCGGTGGCGCGAAGTCAAGAGCGCGACCAGCGCGTCGGGTGCATCGACATGGACCCAGTGTCCGGCTCCCGCGACGAGGTGCGAGGCAACCCTCGAATCGCGCTCGGCGATCTCGCCGACACGCGTCCGATCTTCGGCCGAGAACACGCTCGACTTTTCGCCGATGACGATATCGAGTGTTGCCGGCTCAGGCAGCGACTCGACGACAGCCCAGAGGTCGGTTTGCGCATAGTCCGCGAGAAGGTCGCGGATCGTTCCGAGATCCGGGCCAAACGTCCTTCCGCCGTCGTCCGTCGGACGTAGGTTCATCGCCAACCATTGCGCGATTCCCGCCGGCTGACCGGCCTCCGTGACGGCCGATACGAATGCTTCGCGTGACGGCCAGTGTCGTGGGAGCGCGCTCAACGCGTCAAGGACCTCGGACGTCGCCGTGGAATCCCGGTGCGATGCGCTAGCCGAGGGCGATGCGTCGATCACCCACGCTTCTGTCGGTCGCCCCGTGCGGTCGCGGAGCCATTGCAACACGACCTTGCCACCAAAGCTGTGCCCGAGCGCACCATCGATCGGGACCCCGAGCGATCGCTCGAGCCCCACCACATCCGCCGCTGCTGCGGCCAAGGTGTGAGGCGCAGGCAGGCCGAGGGAGTCGCCGTGCTCGCGAAGGTCCACGAGGATTGCGCCCCAGCGAGGCCGCGCCTCGACGAATCGCCGGGCGACACCGCGCCAGTTGGCTCGAGTCCCGAGAATTCCATGCAAAAACAGCATGTAGTGCGCGGCTTCCACCGACTTTGACTTGAGGACGCTGTGAGCGAGCACCTGCGTGGCTTACCACAGATGCGGCCGAGCTCCGATCAGCGAGCGGGCACCATGGAAGGGACCGCCGGGACCAACTGCTGCAGCGCCTTTTCGAGCCGAAAGATCGCGCTGTCGGTCATCGGGCGCCGCTTCGTGCGTGAGGGGCCGTTCTCGAGGTGATCGAGGTACGCCGCCATCTTTCGCCGCGCCTCGTGAATCCGCCATGCGATCGTGCCTTCGGTCGTCGCGAGAACCACCGCGGCTTCCTTGTAGCTCAACCCCTGCAAGGTCGTCAGCACCACGGTCGTCTGGAGGAGTGGCGTGAGTCGGTCGAAGGCTTCGAGAAGCGCTCGATATCGGTCGCGAAGCTGGGTCGCGCGCTCCGGGTCGCCCTCCGCGTCGGCCGCGACGGCGGCCACGAGGCGCTGGTCGTCCATCAACACCGTCCTTCGACGCTTGCGGTCACGCTTGGCGTTGAGCGCTCGATGCAGCGTGATCCGGTAGATCCAGGTGAAGAACTCGCTCCGCCCTTCGAACTCTGGAAGCTTGTGATAGGCCTTGAGAAAGGCGTCCTGAGTGATGTCATCCGCGTCGCTGGCTTGTCCCGTGAGGTGGAGGGCCAGCGCATAGACGCGCGGCCGGTACTTGCGGACGAGCTCGTCGAACGCGGCCGTATCGCCGGTCTTGGCTCGGGCGACCAGCTCTGCGGCTTCCGCTCCCCGCCGCTGCGCCTCCGTGATGCGTGTTTCCTGGCCCAATACGCCCCCGTTTGTTCAGTGCCCCTAAAGGCTACTCACTTTGAACGCCCACCCCAAATCCGTGGGTTGAAAGGGGTAAACCAAGCTGATACATCCAACCCGCCTGGACTCGGAAGCCCTTGGAAATGGTGGGGAATTCTCTTTTGCAGTCCTTCTGATACCCATGATCTCAGACTGGTTCTACGGACTCTTCTCGAACGACCTCGCCATCGACCTCGGCACAGCTACGACCCTCATCTACGTGAAGGGCCGCGGCATCGTGTCCTGCGAGCCGTCGGTCGTTGCGGTTCAGGCGGACCCCCGCGGCGGCAAGCGCGTCCTCGCCGTGGGCAAGGAAGCCAAGGAGATGCTGGGACGTACGCCCGGTTCGATTCGCGCTGTGCGACCGCTCCGCGACGGCGTCATTGCGGACTTCGACATCACCGAAGCGATGCTCCGATACTTCATCGCCCGCGCACACCACGACCGGCGCACGCTCGTCAAGCCGCGCATCATCATCTGCGTTCCGTTCGGAATCACCGAAGTCGAAAAGCGCGCGGTGAAAGAGAGCGCCGAGGGCGCCGGCGCGCGAGAGGTGTTCCTCATCGAGGAACCGATGGCTGCGGCGATCGGTGCCGGGCTCCCAATCACCGAGCCGAGCGGGAACATGGTCGTCGACATCGGCGGCGGCACCACCGAGGTCGCCGTCATCTCGCTTGCCGGCATCGTCTACTCGCAGTCGGTGCGTGTCGGCGGCGACAAGATGGACGAAGCGATCATCGCGTACCTGAAACGCAAGTACAATCTCCTCATCGGCGAACAAACTGCGGAGCGAGTCAAGTGCACCATCGGCACGGCGTACACGGACAGCGAGGTCACGACGATGGAGGTCAAGGGACGCGACATGGTGGCCGGCGTTCCGAAGACAGTGATCGTCAACTCCGACGAGATCCGCGACGCGCTCGCCGAGCCGATCAATTCGATTACCGAGGCCGTGATGATGGCGCTCGAGCGTACGCCGCCCGAGCTCTCCGCCGACATCGTCGACAAAGGCATCGTGCTCACTGGCGGCGGCGCGCTACTCAGGAACCTCGATGTGCTCTTGCGCGAGGAAACGGGGCTTCCCGTGATGGTTTCGGACGATCCGGTGTCTGCCGTCGTTCTCGGCTCAGGAAAGGCGCTCGACCATCTGGACCTGCTCCGCGAGGTGACGATCGCGTAGCGCGAGGGGAAGAGACGCGGCGATGAACTACTTCCAGACCATTCGAGATGTCGCCATTCTTGTCGCGCTCCTGATCATCCCCGCCATCTTCCTTCGTGCAAACCTCAAGGATCCGTCGGAGCTTTCTTGGCTCGACCGAGCGCTGCTTCAAGTGAGTGTCCCCGTGCAATATGTTGCCGAGTGGGCCGCCGACGGAGTGACGAGTGTGGTCGAGGACTACGTATATCTGGTCGACGTCAAGAGCGACAACGACCATTTGCGCGCCGAGAACGACCGCCTCCGCCACGAGATGCGAGCACTTCGCGCCGACACCCAGCGCGTTGGGCAACTCGAGTCACTGCTGGGCTTGCGCGAGCGGATAGCGACAGAAACGCGCACCGGTAGGGTGATCGCGAAGGACATCTCCCCGTCCTTTCGCGTCGTGAAGCTTTGGGTGGATCAAGGCGAGCAGGCGGGCCTCCGTGCGGGCATGCCCGTGGTCGCCAATGAGGGCCTCGTGGGTCAGATTCGGCGTGTGACCGGCCGGTTCGCCGATGTACTCCTCACCATCGACCCAGAGAGTCACGTCGATGTCCTCGTCGGCGAGAGTCGCGCGCGCGGGAGGCTCGAAGGACTCGGCAAGCGCAGCCGCTACCGCTGTCGAGTCCAGTTCGACCGTCCCGACGACCAGGTTGCCGTCGGCGACGAGGTCTTCACGTCTGGCCTCGGAAAGAAGTTCCCCCCATCGATTCTCATTGGATACATCAGCAAGATCAGCGACCAAGAGTTTGGCCTCCACCAAGAGGGGGAGGTCACGCCTTCGGTCGATTTCACACGGCTCGACGAGGTGCTGATTCTCACGTCGGGACCCAAGGACGCCGAAAGGCGCTGACGTAGGAACGCCGTGCACGGAGTCCGAGGCAGTATCCTGATAGTTCTGTTGGTTTTCGTGCTCTTGCTGGCGCAATCCGTGTTTGCACGCCTCCTCGCACCCTATCCGTTCGCGCCGTATCTCGGCCTACCGTTCGTCTTTGCCCTCGGCACCGCTCCGGGGGTGCGTGTTCTGCGTGGCGCCGCGACGGCTTTCGCCATCGGCTACCTCAATGACCTGTTCACTGGGAACCCGCTTGGAATTCACACATTCGTGTTCGTGGTCGGTTTCCTGTCGTCCCGGCTGATCGGCTATCTGCTGTCTTTTCGAGGCGTGCCCTTCGAGATGGTGCTGACCTTCGCGCTCACGCTGATGCTCGGAGGGCTGCTGGAGGGCATTCGTGCGTTCGTCCCTGGGGGCACGACGTGGAGCGGTCTTAGCCTCACGCTGACGCTGTTCGGCTCGGCGCTTGCCACCGCGCTGGTTGCTCCTCTCTTCTTTGCGATCGCGCGACGCGTAGACCCTGCAACGGAGCGCGCTCCCGTATGATCACTTTGTCCCAAAGGCGGGAGGTCGGGGAGTTCCGCAAACGCTACCGGTGGATGGGGCTCTTCGTGGTGCTGGTTTTTGGCGGGCTCATCCTCCGCGTCGCGCAAGTACAGCTCTTTCAACGCGACCGGTGGTCCGGCATTGCGCAGCAAAACATCACCAAGACGCTGGAGCTTCCCGCGACCCGGGGCGTCATTCGCGACGTAGAGGAGCGCGTGGTCGCCTCGAATCGTCCGTCGTACGATCTGTATGCGACGCCTCGCCTGCTTCAGTCCGAGGATCTCGAGCGAATCGCATCGCTCATGGGACTGACCCAGGATGAACGGGAAGCACTCGAAACGCGCATCGAACAACTTCCGCCGGAGCGCCGGACGCATCAGATACAGCTCTACCGGGACATCGACCGCGATCAGCTCGCCGCGATCGAGACTCACCTGGCCGAGCTTCCCGCGCTCGACATCGTCACGGTTCCCCTCCGCGACTATCCTTACGCGACGCTTGGCGCCCACCTGATCGGATACCTGAACGAGGTGAACGAAGCCGATCTTCGGACCGCCGGCGACCCGGGCGCGTACCGGCCTGGCGATCGCATTGGCCGCAACGGTCTCGAAAAGCGCTATGAGGCATTGCTGAAAGGGTCGCGCGGCTTTCGCCGGGTGGTCGTCGACGCGCGTGGCAGGGCCCTCGATGGGGCCAGGCCGGACTCGCTCGATGTGGAGATGCTGCGAAAGCCGGTCCCGGGGCACGACATCCAGCTCACGTTGGACATGCGCCTGATGGAAGCGTTCGACCGCGCGTTTCGGCCCCATCCGTCCGGAGCGGCCGTCGTCGTCGACATCCACACCGGTGCCGTCCGCGCGCTCTACTCCAAGCCGGTCTATGACCCGAACGAAATGAGCAGCGGCCTGAGTACCCAACGCTACGCAGAGCTCACGGGGGACCCGTTTCGCCCACTGATCGACAAGACGATCTACGAGACCTATTTCCCAGGCTCGACGTTCAAAGTGTTCACCGCGCTGGCGGCGCTCCAGGACGCCGTCGTCGACCCGGCACAGCGCATCGAGTGCACGGGCTTCATCAAGATCGGTAGGCAGAAGTTCCGGTGCAACAAGCGCCATGAATGGGTCGACCTCTACGATTCGGTCGTCCAGTCGTGCAACGTCTACTTCTGGGAGCTCGCCGAAACGGTTGGGATCGAGCGGATCAACCGCTTCGCCGAGGCATTCGGATTTGCCGAGCGAACGGGTATCGGGGTGAACAGCGAGGCCAAGGGCTTCTTGGCGAGCCGTGAGTGGTACGAGGAGCACTACGGCGCGTTTCGCATCGGCTACACGCTCAATACCGCCATCGGACAGGGCAACACGCGCGTCACGGTGCTTCAGCTCGCTCTGGCCTACGCTGCGATCGCCAACGGAGGCTCCCTCTACATCCCACAGGTCGTTCAGAACGTTCGCGCGCCCGACGGCTCTTTGTCGGAGACGTTCCAACCACGCGTGAGGCGCGACCTCGGCATTGCAGCGCAACACCTCGACCTGATTCAGCGCTCTCTCGTCGACGTGGTCCAACAAGAGGATGGCACTGCGTACAGGGCGCGGAACAAGGACGGCGTCCCGGTCGCGGGCAAGACGGGGACTGCCCAGGTCGTCAGCCGCAAAGGACGCTCCGAGGAGTCGTCGAGCGCCTGGTACCTCGATCGGTCGCACGGCTGGTTCGCGGGCTTCGCGCCTGCGCACGACCCGCAAGTGGCTTTCGCGGTTCTGGTGGAGCACGGTGGGTCCGGTGGGGCAAGTGCCGCGCCGATCGCGACCGCGGTCATGCAGCAGTACCTGGGCGCGCCGGAGGAGACGAAGTAGCGGATGGCGATAGGCAGAACGATTCGTGACGAATTCGACTGGCCGCTCTTCATCGCGGTCTCGACGATCGCGCTTTTCGGCGTCCTCAACCTCTACAGCGCGACGGACGGCGGCGCGACCTCGGACGCGTACATCCAGCAGCTCTATTGGCTCGTCCTCGGCTTCGGTGTGGCGTCGCTCACCGCCGCGATCGACTATCGGCACTTCGAGCGATACGGGTGGCTGATCTACGCTGCCTGCGTTCTCGCGCTGATCTTGGTGTTCGTTCTCGGCAAGAGCGTCCGTGGGTCCACGCGGTGGATCGCGCTTGGCGGCTTCTCGCTCCAGCCAAGCGAGCTCATGAAAATCGGGCTGATCATCGCGCTCGGCAAGTACCTCCATCACGACACCAAGACGGGAGGCCGTACCCTCGCCGACTTGATCATCCCCGGGCTGATCTTGGCGCTCCCGATGGGCCTCGTGCTTTTGCAGCCCGACCTCGGGACCGCGATGATCCTGGCCTTCATCTTCGCGAGCATCATGATGCTGACCCAGCTCAAGGCGCGCTCGATGGTCACGCTGCTCGCCACCTTCGTGGTCGCCGCGCCGGTGACCTGGTTCTACTTACTCAAGGACTATCAGAAGGAGCGCATCACGGCGTTTTGGGGCCGGCTTGGGGGCACCCAGGCGGACCTGCTCGATTCCGGCTGGCACACACACCAATCTCTGGTGGCCATCGGGAGCGGTGGCCTCACCGGCAAGGGCTTCACTCAGGGGACCCAGACGCGCTTCCGGTTTCTACCGGATCAGCACACGGACTTTCCGTTCCCCGTGTGGGCCGAAGAACATGGTTTCATCGGCGCACTGCTGTTGATCTGCTTGTATTTGTTCTTGGTTCTGTGGTCGCTTCGTGTGGCGTCGCAGGCGAAGGACCGGTTCGGTGCCGTCGTGGCCGTAGGCGTCGGCGCGATGCTGTTCTGGCAGACCGTCGTCAATCTCGGGATGGTGTCCGGGCTACTGCCGGTCGTCGGAATGACCCTCCCTCTCTTCTCCTATGGGGGCTCGAGCTTGCTCTCGACGATGCTGGGCCTAGGCTTGCTCATGAACGTGTCGATGCGGAGATTCTCACATTGACCCAGTCGAACAAAGCGATGGTGGGCGTCGTGCAGATGACCTCCACCGGGGACGTCGACGCCAACATGCGTGCCGTGCATCGACTCGTCGCGGAGGCCGCAGACCGTGGCGCTCGGATGGTGCTCGTGCCCGAGTGCTTTTCCTATCTCGGCCCAGAGAAGGGGAAGGCCGACATCGCGGAGTCGCTCAACGAGGGCGGGCCGATTCTCGAGCGCTGCAGGAGAGCCGCCGAAGATGCCGGCGTTGACGTGGTGTACGGGGGCTTCTGGGAGAAGAGCGACACGCCTGGCAAAGTCCGCAACGCCTGCGTGTACATGCGCGCCGACGGGAGCATCGAAGCGGTGTATCGAAAGATTCACCTCTTCGACGTGGACCTGGCGGATGGGACCAAGATCCTCGAGTCGGAGACGGTGGAGGCCGGGTCCAAGCCAGTCGTCGCAGAGGCTCCCTTCGGGACGCTCGGTCTCAGCGTCTGCTACGACCTTCGGTTTCCCGAGCTCTATCGACGCTTGGTCGACGCCGGGGCGATCGCCCTCGCGATTCCCGCAGCATTCACGCTGACCACCGGCAAAGATCACTGGCACGTCCTGCTGCGGGCCCGGGCAATCGAGCAGCAGTGCTACGTCTTGGCAGCGGCGCAGACCGGCCACCACTACGGAAAACGCTGGTCGTATGGTCACGCGCTCATCGCCGATCCCTGGGGCACCATCCTCGCAGAATGCGGGGAAGGGGAGGGCGTGGCCGTGGCCGAGATCGACCCAGCATACGTCGACAAGGTGCGCCGGGCGGTCCCAAGCCTGGCCCATCGCCGGCTCGGCTAGCGGCTTAAATGCATCGAGCCCCGGCGGCAGAACCGACGGGGCCCGATGACGTTTCAGTCTGTGTCGCTTAGAGGACCGGGGGAAGCACGACCTGTGGGGTCTCGACGAACGTGCACGCTGCGTCGTCACCCTTGGTCGTCAAGGTCAGGGGAACCGGCTGCGCGATCGCGAACGTGATGTCGACGATCTCGAGGACGATTGAGCCATCGATCGCGGTCCAGGCGGCGAGATCCGCCGGCGTGACCACTTCGATCGGACCACCCTGGCTGAAGTCGATCGTGCAGGGGACCGTCGCCGCAACGTTCACCGCGGCGCTGAGGGGTACGTCACCCACGTCTGCCGATGCCTCACCGATGAGGGCTTCCGACACCAAACCGCCGAGGGTAGCCACGGTGTCTTCGCTAAGGTTCAAAGAGACGCGAACGTCCACGGCGGTCTCGCCGTCCGGCGTGTCGCTCTTTGCTGCCAACACGAGCTCGATCGGAACCGTGATCACGCCAAGCC
>JBATLA010000017.1:0-4790 GCA_049669945.1 Polyangiales bacterium
GCGATTCGTGCGCACTTCTTGATCCTCGAGGGGCGAATCTGGGGAGACCCGGTCGCCCCGAAGGTCGACCTCCAGCTAGACGGGGCTGCGGTGCGTGTTGCGGGCTACCCGATTGGCAATGGCAACGCCATCCTGACGGGTGGTCCCCAGGAGTACACGGCGACAGGCGCATTCTTGGCACCGGGCGACCGACGCGCCGAGTTCCAGGCGCGAATCGAAGCGAACGACAACGTGTACGAGCTCAACGTCGACACCATCGAGCTCGCCGTCGGCGAGCTTTCGTGGCGTGGCTCGGTCAACAACCTGACCCTCGACGTAGACAAGGGCGTCTCCTTCGACCGCATTCTGATGGGCCGGGGGCCGCAGCGCCTACGGTCCAGCGGCCAGTGGCTCTTCAACGGACCCGACGATATCGAGGCGGACCTCGAGAACTTCGACTTGGCGGTGCTGAAGATTCTATTCCCCGAGGAAGCGTTCGACTTCGAAGGCGGGGTCGACTTGCACTTCGAGTTCCGCGGCGACCTCGACAAAGACCCCACCATCGTCGCCGAGGGGACGCTCACGGATGCAACGCTCTGGGACATCGCACCCGTCAACGCAGCCTACCTGCTCCGGTACGACGCCGGAGTGCTGGACGCCGACGCCCAGGTCGACCTGGGAGGACGCGGGAACTTCACGCTCAGCAGCTCGGGCTACATCGAGGCCATGCCGGGAGGCGTCGGAGCGTCGCTCCGCGAGGGTGTGTACGAGACGACACTCAGTACAGGCGCGATGGACCTGAGGTTGTTGGAGTTGATCTTCGAGGACGAGATGCCCGACGTAGAAGGATTTGCGAACGCGAGCATCCGCTTCTCGGGGCCGATCGACGCGCCATCGTTCAAAGGTAACGTTCAGATACCGGGCCTCATCGTTGGCGGCTGGGGCCCGGCCGAGCTCGACTCGACCTTCCGCTATGAGTACGGCGTGCTCCTCGCACAACTGCGGCTTGGCGACGAGAAGGGCGAGCTCTTCGAGAGTGAAGGTAGCTTGCTGGTGGATCTCGTGCACCTCGTGCAAAACCCGAGCGAGACGGTTGAAGCGCTCGCAACCTCGCCGTGGCGCCTCTCAATGCGCGTGCCACCGCGACGCTTGAGCGCCTTCCCCAGATACCTGGGAGAGCGCTTCGTTCCAGATGCGAACCGGCTGCGGGTTGCGGGTGCTGTCACCATCGCGGGCGGCGCGTTCAAAACCCGCGGCGATCTGCACGCGAGCCTCGACTGGCTCTCGGACTCCTCGGAGGGGCTCTGTGGAAGTGACTCCAACCCGAGGGCCACCGTCAGGGCGCAACTCGTCGACGGGTTGACCCAGCTCGCGATGGACGGAGTCGTCGGAGAGTCGAAGGTGCTCGACGTGGAAGCCTCTGCGGAGACGCCCATCGACGCGTGGCTCAACGCCGCGGAGATTCCGAGTTGGCCGGTGACCCGCGTCAGCGCGGACTTCTACGACGCGCCCACCGAAAACATCCCGTACCTTTGCCGCTACGTTGCCGGAACGCTCAAGGCTCAGCTCCGAGGCACGGGATTGTTCGGCGACGACCCGACGCTATCGTTGTCCATGGCTTCCGACGACCTGCGCGCGCGCCGTATCGAGCCGGCCCGGCGAACCGGGATGGTGAGCACGATCGTCGAAACCCCGCCATCGACGAGTCGAATCACCGGCGGCTACGCCGACGGCTTCGGCGAGCTAGGGCTGGACATGCAGTGGTGGAACGGAGGCTCGACGACCATCAACGGCCGAGTGCCACTACTCTGGGACACCGCGCACCCAGTTCCGGAGCTCGCGAAGCGCGGTGAGCTCTCGGGACGGGCGGACTTCGACCGCATGCCGCTCCAAGCCGTCCTCGCCTGGATGGCCGGCATGGTCAACGTCGAAGGCATCCTCGAGGGGAGCGTCAGCGCGCAAGGCTCGGTCAAGAAGCCCAACTTGGTCGGCAGTGTGGAGCTCACCGACGGCCGCATAGACGTGCGAAGCGTCGGCCAAACGCTCGAAGACGTCACCGGGCGAGCCATCTTCGACGAGGACGGTGTCGCGATCACCGATTTGAAAGTCACGGACACCCAGGGGAGCGCAGAGGTCAACGGTCGCGTGAGCGCCGAAGGGATGACCTTCAACAAGATGGACTTCCAGGTTAGCGCCGACAAGTTCCCGCTTCGTCAGGAGGGGTCGATCGTCGCCCGCGTCGATGGCGACGCTCGGGTGATGGCCGACTTCGCGAAGGAAGGGCTCGACGGCGAGGTGAGTATTCAATCTCTGACCATCGACATTCCCGAAAGCTCGGCGACGCCCCAAGATCTCGCGCCGCACCCCGAGGTGTTCTTGATCGGTAAGACCTACGAGGAGCTCCGCAAGCCGTCGCCCTACCCTGTGCACCTCAAGCTCCGCTCGGAGAAACGCATCGTAATCATGAGCCGTGACCAAGGTTTCTTGGTAGAAGCCACAGCCAACCTCGATACGACGGTGGCGGTCGCGCTCTTGGTCGAAGGGACCGTGAATCTCCACTCCGGCAACTTTCGCGTCTTCGGCAAGCGGTTCGAGGTTCGCTCGGGGAGCATGGTGTTCGATGGAAACGAGGAGATGGACGCGAAGGTCGACCTCGTTGCGCGGCATTCGCTTCGCGGGAGCAACGACACCATCACGGTCACGGTGTCCGGACGGTTGAGCAACCCCACCATCGAGTTCAGCTCCAGCGTACCGACGACCAGCGAAGCTCAGGTGATCGCGCTACTGGTGACGGGCACCACACGCCAGCAGAGAGGGGCCGGGCCCAGCACCGCGCAGGCTTCGCAGGAGACCAGTAACTTTCTGACGGGCGTTGCTGCCGGCCTCGCCTCCGCCTCGCTCCAGTCACAGTTTGGCGGGTTTGCGCCCACGTTCGGCATCCAACAGGGGCAGGCCTACGCCGATGACGTAGAAGGAGACACCGCGGTCCAGGTCGGGTTCAGCGTCGACAGCGTACTTCCTGACAACATTCCGATCCGAGGCCTCTACGTCGAAGGCCAGTTCGTGGCACGGCGTGCAGAGGGCGGTCCGAACACCACCGCGCAGGCTCAGCGCCCCGGATTTTTGATCGAGGCTCTCTGGCCTCTAAACTTCGTGACGACCGGCACATTTGCCCCTCCATCCAACTGGAGTATCGACATCACTTGGGAGCCTTGAGGCCAACATGACACGCAAGCTATTTGGAACCGACGGCATCCGCGGGCTCGCCAACCGCGGCGACATGACACCGGAGGTCGCCTTTCGCATCGGCGCGGCCATCGCTTATCAAGCGGGTAGGCGTGTGAAGCACGTACCCCGCATCGTCGTTGGCAAAGACACTCGGCTCTCGGGCTATCTCTTCGAGACCGCCGTCGCGTCCGGCATCTGCGCGCTTGGCGGCGAGGTTCTCCTATCAGGGCCGCTGCCAACACCGGCCATCGCTCACCTGACCACGAGCATGCGCGCAGACGCAGGGTTCGTGATCAGCGCGTCGCACAACCCGTATCAGGACAACGGAATCAAGATCTTCGGCCCGGACGGGTTCAAACTACCCGACGCGGTCGAGCACGAGATCGAAGAACTGGTCTTCGGCTCGGACCTCGATGCGAAGCGTCCGACCGGCACCCGCGTGGGTCGCGCCGAGCGCCTCGACGACGCGCCTGGGCGCTACGTCGCGTTCGTCAAGGCTTCGTTCCCGGCCGAGCTGACGCTCGAGGGAGTTCGGATCGTCGTCGACGCCGCGCACGGCGCTGCGTACCGCACGGCGCCTCTCGTGTTCTCCGAGTTGGGTGCGACCACACACGCGATTGGCGTTCGACCCAACGGCAAGAACATCAACCACAAAGTAGGCGCGCTGCATCCTGAGAACTGCGCTCGAGAGGTCCGCAGGCGAAACGCCGACCTCGGGATCGCGCTCGACGGCGACGCCGACCGCGTGATCATGATCGACGAGAAGGGCAACCAGATCGACGGCGATGTGATCATGGCTCTGTGTGCGACGCGAATGCTTCGCGACAAGCGCCTGCGGCGACGCACCCTCGTGGCCACTGTGATGAGCAACCTAGGGCTCGAGCGCGCAATCGAGAACGACAACGGCAAGCTCATTCGCTGCAACGTGGGCGATCGCTACGTGGTCGAGACGATGCGAAAGCGCGGCTTCAATTTCGGGGGCGAGCAGTCGGGGCATCTCATCTTCCTCGATCACGCGACCACCGGAGACGGCCTCGTCGCGGCCATGCAAGTGCTCGCCATCCTGCGACGGGAGCAACGACCGCTGTCCGAGCTCGCGGCCGAGGCGATGCAGCGCGTTCCTCAAGTGCTCGTCAACGTGACGCTCCCGGGCAAACGCCCGCTTGCGGAGCTGCCGAAGACCAGCCGTGCCATCGCGAGCGCCGAGAAGGCGCTTGGGAAGAACGGCCGGGTTCTAGTTCGATGGAGCGGCACCGAGCCGAAGCTTCGCGTGATGATCGAAGGCCCCAAGCAGGACCGGATCGAGGCCATGGCCAACGGCATCGCAGCCGAAGCCAAGAAAGAGTTCAAGGCAGCCAAGTAGCCGGCCGAGCGGCGAAGCCCGTATGCCGCAACCGCGCTAGGCGTGCGCGGGGCGTTACGGGGTGGGATCGGGGAGCAACACGGTCACTGACGACGGCTCGACCGAGAGCACTTCGACCCCGTCGGGCACCCCTCGAAGCTCGACGCGCACCGACACTGCACCCTTGCTGACCAAGGTGTCGCTGAGATTCACAATCGCCAGAATCGAGGCGGGGTTGAGG
>JBATLA010000018.1:0-4898 GCA_049669945.1 Polyangiales bacterium
GCCACGAAGAGCTTTGCGACCGTCGCTACGACCAAGTCTCTTACCCGATGACCCACAACGCGATGTCGAATGCGGCAGCCGGCTGGGTGCCGCCCAACCAGAATTTCGGCCTCACGCGGCAGCTCGAAGACGGGATTCGGGGCATGATGCTCGACACCTACGACGAGGGCGGCGAGCTTTTCCTTTGTCATGTGTACTGCGGGCTGGGAAGCCAGCCGTTGGTCGAGGGGCTGGGCGAGATCAAAGCGTTCCTCGACGACAACGCGGCCGAGGTGGTGTCGATCATCTTCGAGAACTACATCACGAACGCCGAGACCGCGTCTGCGTTCGAAGAGAGCGGCCTGATCGACTTCGTCTATGCGCACGAAACAGGAGAGCCCTGGCCGACGTTGCGTGAGCTCATCGATGCAGGGACGCGCTTGGTCGTCTTCCAGGAGAAGCTCCCGGAAGAAGCGGAGTACCCGTGGCTGATGAACATCTGGAACAACGCGTGGGAGACCCCGTTTTCGTTTGCCGCGCCCGAGGATTTCACCTGTGATCCCAATCGCGGCGACCCGAGCAACCCCCTATTTCTTCTCAACCATTTCTTGACCGCGCTCGGCGGAGATCCTGACCTCGCTGAACTGGTCAACTACAACCCACCGTTCATCACGCGCGCCCGGGAGTGCGAAGAGCTGGGAGACGCGCTTCCCAATTTCGTCGCCGTCGACTTCTACGACATCGGCGATTTGTTCGAGGTCGTTGATACCCTGAACGGCTTCTGATTTGCTGACGCTGACGCTGACGCTGACGCTGACGGGGCAGCCTTGCACGGCAGGGCGAGCCGGCAGGGCGAAGCAATGGCGGGGGAGGCACGCGGCTCGCTCGCGTGAGAGTGATACTGCGACCACCACTGGGCGTGGGTGGCTTGGATGTGGGTCAACACGGAACGCTGCAGGCTTGACACCGGGGGCAGGCTGGGGTCACCGTCACTCGAATGGCTCGCTTTCTCTCTCTCGTCCTTTGCCTCTCCATGTGGTTGCCTTCCATCGCGGCGGCTGAAGCAGGATCCAAAGCACCCGCGACCGAAGATGAGTGGGTCAAAGCGCTTCGCGGCAGTGGGAGTTACCGCGAAGGGCTCGACGCCGTCCGCGAGCTCGTCGAACGCGCGTACGACCTCGGCGGTATCGCGGGGGCCTCCCACTGGGAGGACGTCCACGAGTACTACAGCGGCGTCGCGCGAGCGAAGGGCTGCCAACGGGGCAAGCCCTTTGCGGATGGGCCCGTCAAGGCTTGCCATCAAGTGACGGGGTCCGAGCCAGGAGTCGTGGGCCCTGACTACAAAGACGGCATGGCCAAGACAGTCTCACTCGCCGAGGAAACCCTCTACCCCTCGCTGGTCAAGCGCGTGCTCGTCGTGCTCTACGACTACGGGTACGTCCAAGGGATGAAATACGGGCTTCGATTCCACAACGACGACATCCGACTCGCGCAAACCTACTACCGATCGTGCATGGCGCGCGCGAACGATGCCAAGGGAGAAGCTCCGTGCGCGGAGAGCTCGAAGAAGTGGGCCGACAAGCTTCTCGCGCGCATGCGGCAGCAGATCGAAGCGCACGGCCTGCCGGCGCGCAGCGGACCGAAGTAGTCGGCCTGTGAAAGCGCTCGACCGGAAACTGTTCCGCGAAGTGCTTCGACTCCGCGGCCAAGCCATCACCATCGCCATCGTCGTTGCGTCCGGGGTCGCTTGCTACATCTCACTCCAAAGCGCGTGGCGGGCGCTCTACGAGTCGCGCGACCTCTACTACGAAACCAACCGATTCGCGGATGTCTTCGTCCACCTCAAGCGGGCGCCAAAGTCCGTCGCTACACAAATCGCGGAGCTCCCCGGCGTCGCCCGCGCCTACCCGAGAATCCTCGAGCACGTCCGTCTGCCGATGGACGACCTCGTCTCACCCGCTCGGGGCGACCTGATTTCAGTCCCCGATAGAGGAAAAGCCCCTCTGAACGGCCTCGTGCTTCGATCGGGACGCAACCTCGAGCCGGGTCGATACGACGAAGTCCTCGTCAACGAGCCATTCGCGCAGCTCCACGGGTTGGAACCCGGTGACCATCTCTCGGCTGTGATCAACGGGAAGTTGCGCGAGCTTCTGATCGTCGGGCACGCGCTCTCGCCGGAATACGTGTTTGCGGTCGACTCGGGCCTACTGATGCCGGACGACGCGCGATTCACCCCCATCTGGATGCTCGAGGAGGCGATCGCAGCGGCGTACCAGATGGAGGGAGCGTTCAACGACCTCGCGGTCAAGCTCGAGCCGGACGCAAACGAAGAGGCCGTCCTCAGCGCCATCGATCGCCTGCTCGAGCCATACGGGGGCCTCGGTGCCTACACCCGAGAACACCAGATTTCGCATTCGATCCTGACCAGTGAGATTCAAGGAATCGAAACGCTCGTTGTCTTTCTCCCCGGCGTGTTTCTGGGGGTCGCTGCATTCCTGTTGAACGTCGTCTTCAGCCGGCTCGTGTCGCTTCAGCGTCCGCAGATCGCAGTCGTCAAAGCCATGGGGTACGGCAACTCGGCGATCGCGCTGCACTACTTCAAGATGGTTGCTGTCATCGTCAGCGTCGGCGCCTTGCTTGGGCTTGGGCTGGGCGTGTGGTTGGGCAAAGGCATGCTGGCGATGTACGCGGAGTTCTTCCGCCTCCCGCAGATGCCCCAGCGGGTCGACCTCTCGGTCAGCGCCAACGCCATTCTATTCAGCCTCTTCGCCGGGGCACTCGGCGCCACGCTCGCAGTCCGAACCGCCGTGCGACTACCCCCAGCCGAGGCCATGCGACCGCCGGCCCCAGCCAACTACAACGTCGCGTCGGTGGAACGAATCGCTTGGACGAGATGGTTTGGGCAGCCCGCCCTCATGGTGATCCGCGAGATCTGGCGCCGGCCCGGACGCACCGCCCTGTCCTCACTCGGAATCGCGCTGGCCCTCTCGATCGTGATCCTCGGCCGATTCGGATACGACGCGTACGGACCGATGATCATGGTGCAGTTCGAAAAGCAACAGCGAGAGGATCTGACTGTGAGCTTCTTGGAGGCGATGCCGCAGCGCGGCCTCGGGTATCTCGGACACGTCCCGGGCGTGCGCGAGGTGGAGGGGCTCCGAAGCACCCCGGTTCGGCTTCGATCCGGCCACCGATGGCGAGACACCGTGTTGATTGGTGTCCCCGAAGATGCCCAACTGCGCCGGCTCTTCAACCTCGATTTCGAGCACGTGCCCATTCCCGAACGAGGCGTGCTGCTCACCAGCGTGCTCGGGGACATTCTCGGCGTCGAACCCGGTGACATCATCGAAGTGGAGCTCAAAGAAGGCGACCGAGGGGACCGCGAGCTCGTCGTCGCCGGGCTCATCGAAGAGGGCTTTGGCTTGCAGGGATATCTCTCGAAAACCAATCTCCACACCCTCCTCCGCGAGGCGCCCAGGTTCTCGTCCGCCCTCCTGCGCATCGACAAGTCGATGGAGGGGATCGTCCAGTCGCGCCTGAACGACATCCCCGCCATTCAGGCCGTCTCGAGGAAGAGCGACGCCCTCGCGAGCTTCGAAAAACAAACGAACGAAACGATGAAGGTGATGACCTTCATCATGACGCTGTTCGCGATCGCGATTGCGATTTCCATTGTCTACAACAACGCGCGAGTCAGCGTGTCGATGCGCGGGCGGGACCTCGCCACCCTGCGCGTGCTTGGTTTCACGCGCGGCGAGATCTCCGCCATCCTGCTAGGAGAGCAGGCCGTACAGATCGGGATCGCCATTCCATTGGGCCTCTTCCTCGGCACTCTCGGGGCCAAGGCGTTGATCGCTTCGTGGGCGGACCCGGAGATCTTCAGGATCCCCTTCGTGATCTCCAACCAGACCTACGCATTCTCGGTAGCCGTGGTTCTGTTCTCGGGGATCGCGAGCGCCCTGCTCGTGCGACGCAAACTCGACAAGCTCGACCTCATCGGCGTCTTGAAGACCCGGGAGTGAGTCGGGCGCTCAGAGCCCGAAGGGCGCGCTCTCCCAACCCCATTCCGGATCAATCGAAAGCCCGAGGTGCTTCATCACAGTCGGTGGGACTGCCGTATGCCCGGGCCCGGGTGACACCGTCTCGCCCGCACGAACGGAACCGCCGCTCGCGATCATGAAGATCGTTCGCTCCTCTTGACTCTGTCCGGCGTGCCCTCGCCCGATGCCGCCGTGGTCAGTCGTCACGACGATCAACCAGTTTTCCGAGGCGTACGTCGAACGGGCGACAACCGCATCGAGCATCTGGCCGATCTGCGCGTCCAGAGTCTCGATCGCATCCACATACCCAGGGACATCTGGACCATAACCCATGACGTGTCCCTGGTGGTCGACTTCATCGAGGTGCACGAAGACCACGTGTGGGGTTTCGGCCGCGATGTGCGCAACGACGGATGCAGTGACGGCAAGGTCGCCAGCCGCGGAGTCATTCGGCTCGTTGGCGGAGAACACGACGTCGGCTTTGGTCGATCCGAGAATGCTTTCGTTGATGGGGTCCCAAGTGACGAATGACGAGAGGAACGCGTCGGGTCTCTTCTCTCGTACGCGGGCGAAGAAATGCGGATACTCATCGAAATTGGCGTCGTCGAAGACGTTGAGCCGCACGCCATGTTTGTCGATCCATACGCCGGTCAAGATGCTGCTCCAGCCCGGCCCGCTGAACGTCGGCTGTTCGGTCGTCTCGCCGAGCACACCACCGGCAAAAGCATCGTAGCTGACGGTCCCCTCTGCAATCAGAGCGTCGAGGCGGGGTGTGTTCGCCTGCTGAAGCGCATCGACGCGGACGCCGTCGAGACCGATGATGAGAGCGTGTTTGCTCGAGGCGCTGCTTGAGTCACCACCGCAGGCGGCCAAGAAGAC
>JBATLA010000019.1:0-1610 GCA_049669945.1 Polyangiales bacterium
GAGCATCTGTTTCGTCAATCGTGCAGCGCCGCGCCGCCCGCCGAGCACCAACGACGTGCCGATGTAAGGGAGTTGGAGGCGCGTCACGCCGATCGGCAGCTCGAGCAAGCCGTTGCCTCGCTGCCAGTAGGGTCGGCCGACGCGGTAGGGGCGCCTCGGCGCACGCAGGACCCAAGGTGTGTCCAAGATGCTGGCGCTCTTCCGGCGACGGAGCCGCATCGAGGCCAAGGTCGCGGCCTTGGCGGCGTAATAGCTCGGGCAGGGGAACACGCTCGAGTCGTAAAGGACGCTAGCCTTCTCGAGCACTCGGAAAAGCGAGTCTGACACCGTGTATCCGGGCGCGCGAAAGCCGGTCGGCCGCGTCCCGCACGCCTCCTCGATCATCGCAGCCCCCCGCTCGACCTCATCCGTGATCTCTGTCTCGCTCCTTCGAATCAAGTCGTAGTGATGTTGGTACGAGTGGTTGGCGATCTCGTGGCCGGCGCGGTGAAGTCGTGCGACGGTCGCTCGGTTATCGAGGCGTTCCAGATCTTCACCGATTGCAAAGAAAGTCGCCGGGATCGACTCTCGGTCTAGCCATGCAGCGAGCCGGGGCACACAACGATCGTAGACTGCTTGCGCCGCCGGTCCGAGGCTCCTCCGCTCGATCCCGTGAATGGCCGCGTAGCGAGGCACCTCGTCGAGATCGATCGATATCGCTGCGAGCTTCAACGTCACTTCTTGATCCGAATCGCGATGAAGAGCTTGCCCAGGTTCTTGAGGACGTTGGGCACGCGCCTTGCCAAGCCTACTGACGGCGGTCGTTTCTCGAGGATACGCACGGGGATCTCCCGGACGCCGAGCCCGGCGCGCTGGGCGCGGATGACTAGCTCCGACGCAAAAAGATCCCGGTCGACGAGGCAGGATCGCGCGATGGGTTGGGTGGCTTCCCGCCGGAACGCTTTCAGTCCATGCGTGTCCGTGCCCTGAAACCCGAGCGTCCATCGAAGCAGCCCGTTGATCATTCGGGTGCCGAGGCGCCGGTAGTACGGGCGCTCGTCTCTCGCGCCTGCCATCGCCTTCGACCCGACCACGAAGTCCACAGACGGATCTTCCAGTACGCCGAGCGCCCGTTCGTAGAAGTCGGTATCGCAGAGGTCGATCTCGTCACAGACGACCACCTCGCCGCGTGCATGGAGGATCCCGTCGCGTAGCGCCTTGCCGTAGTTCGGCTCTTCGGTGTGCCTGCAGACCAGCTGGTCGAAGCGCTCCGAGAGCTCGCGCCCGAGCGCCGCCGTTTGGTCAGTCGATCCGTTCTCCGCCAGAACGAGCTCGTACGACCATTGCAGGCGCGCCAGCCGGTCGATCAGGTCGACGATGGCGGCCCGCAGGATCGCTTCCTCGTTGTAGACGGGGATCACGATCGAGATCTCCGGCGCCGGGCTGGACTCCTGCAAGGCGCGGAACTCTCTTACGACCGCACCAGGTCGTCAAGCCAAGGAGCAGAGCATCGCGTGCGCAGCACGTAGCTCGATCCGCATCGGACCGAGGGTTGCAGGTAGGGCGGCAGTCTGTCCCTTGCTGAGCATCAGGGCAGCGTCCCCTTCGCTCAGTATGAGCTCTCCATCGAG
>JBATLA010000020.1:0-4682 GCA_049669945.1 Polyangiales bacterium
GCGCCGGTGAGTGCGTTCATCAAGACCATGCCGACCGAATCGATGAACAGAAAGCCCGCTGCCACACGAAGGGGGTTCTTGGCGAGCGCGAGCGTTGCGGGGTCATGAATGAAGCCGCTCAGGATCAGCTCCGGAAACAACACCGCCGGCACGCTCAGCAAGCCGACGACGCCGATGGCGATCTTCACGACGTCCCAGCCCCACTGTTTGGCGTCGTCGGGCTCTCCGCGGCCGAGCGCTTGGCCGGCAAGCGACGCCGCTGCCAGGCCGAAGCCGATGCCCGGCAGGATCCCAACCAGGATGAGATCGATGATCACCTTGGTGGCCGCGAGCTCGGGTGTGCCCATCCGGGCAACCAACACGAGAAAGACCGTCATCCCTGCAGCGAAGAAGAACTGTTGAAGCCCGGCGGGCGCGGCGAGCCGGAGGATCTGCTTCATGGTCTCCCGCGACGGAAGGCCCTGCAGGAAGCCACAGTCGCGCGCGTAGCTTCGACCCAACATGAAGTAGGACGCGGTGCCGAATATGGTCGCGATCGCCGAGGCCACGCCCGCGCCGGCCGCCCCGAGCTCGGGCGCGCCGAGGTTCCCGAAGATGAACACCCAGTTGAGAAAGATGTTGACGATGTGCATCGAGATCAGCGTCCTCATATAGAGGATCGATTTATCGATGGCGTTCCAGTAGCCGCGAAACGCGAAGTTCATGCCCATCGCGAACATCGCCACGAGGCGGGCACGCAAGTACGGAACGCCCTGCTCGACGACAGCCGTATCACTGGTGAGGATCGGGAAATATTCCCAGGCGAAGGTCACCAACACGGCCGACCAGGGAACGGCCAGAGCAAGCGCGAGCAGCAGTCCTCCGTTGAGCGGGATCGCAGTCTCGCTCCAGCGCCCTTCCCCGACGCGGCGCGCCGCCATCGCCTGCACGCCCGCAGAAAGACCTAGGATGAAGGCCGAGAACAGAAAGTTGGCGAAGCCCCCGAGTCCCACGCCAGCAAGCGCCGCGTCGCCGAGCGTGCCCACCATCGCCGTATCGACGAGGTTGAGCACGTTCTGCGAGAGCATGCCGCCAATGATCGGCAGGGCGAGTGTGAGGATGCGCCTGCGACGCGCGGGGGGAACGCCAGCCAAGTTAGCGGGGCGCCATCCGAAGAGAGCCGTCGAGTCGAATGACCTCGCCGTTGATGTAGCCGTTTTCGACGATGTGGCAGGCGAGCGCGCCGAATTCTGACGGGCGACCGAGACGGCTCGGATGGGGAATCGTCGCTGCGAGTGCGGCCCGGATGTCTTCGCCCAGCATCTTGAGGAGCGGGGTGTCGAACGTGCCCGGCGCGATCGTGACGACCCTCACCTGGGCCTTCGAGAGGTCGCGCGCGGCTGGGAGCGTCAGCCCGACGATGCCGCCCTTCGAAGCGGAATAGGCGACCTGTCCAATCTGCCCGTCGAACGCGGCGATCGACGCGGTGTTGATGACGACGCCGCGCTCCCCGTCTTCCGGTTCGTTCTTGCTCATCGCGGAGGCCGCGATCCGGAGCACGTTGAAGGTACCGACGAGGTTGACCGAAATGACCTTTTGGAACGCGCCCAAGTCATGTGGTTCGCCCGTCTTGTCGATCGTGCGCATTCCGATCCCGATGCCGGCGCAACTGATCGCCGCTCGGAGCGGGCCCATCGAGGTCGCTTGGTCGACCGCCGCCTGAACGTCGTCGGCGTTGCTGACGTCCGTCTTGACGAACACGGCTGCATCCCCGAGCTCGCTCGCGAGCGCAGTCCCGCGCTCCTCGTTGAGATCGACGATCACCGCGCGGCCGCCCCGGCCGACGAGCGCGCGAACCGTGGCCTCGCCCAAACCCGAGGCTCCACCCGTAACCAAAGCCACCGCACCCTTGATGTTCATTCCATCCTCCGGCCGCAGATGCTTGGGCTTCGTGGCCCCTGCGTCAAGCAGCTAGCGTGCAGGCCCGCCTGCGGCTAAAACCCGGCGCGTTCACGCTGGGTAAGGGGACCCCGTTGCTCTTCAACAGTCTCGATTACATTCTGTTCCTGGGCATTGCTGTCTCGGGGTTCTGGCTGTTGGCTCGACACGCCCAGCTCCGCATCATCTTCGTGTTTGTCGCGTCCTGCCTCTTCTACATGGCATGGCACCCGGCCTATATCGTCCTGATCCTCGGGTCCACGGTGGTCGACTTCGTGGCTGGCCTACGAATTCACGCCACGGAGAACGAACAGGCCCGAAAGCGCTGGTTGCTGGTGAGCCTGGTGTCGAACCTCGGGCTCCTCGGCTTGTTCAAGTATTTCAACTTCGGCTCCCAGGCGACCGCCGACGTACTGCATCTCTTCTTCGGCATCACGATCGAGAACCCGCCATTCCTCGACGTCCTGCTCCCCGTCGGGATCTCGTTCTACACGTTCCAAACGCTCAGCTACACGATCGACATCTACCGACGAAAGCTCGAGCCGACCCGCAACTTCTTCCAGTTTGCCTTCTTCGTCACGTACTTCCCGCAGCTCGTGGCGGGCCCCATCGTCCGCGCGTCGCAGCTCCTCCCCCAACTCCAGCAGAAGATCACGCTGAAGAACGAGCAGGTGACGCAAGGCCTGTTCCTGATCGCGACCGGCATGATCAAAAAGGTCGCCATCGCCGACTACCTCTCGGTCAACCTCGTCGACCGTGTATTCGATCAGCCCGAGCTCTACAGCGGCGCGGAGGTCGTCATCGCCCTCTACGGCTTCACCATGCAGATCTACTGTGACTTCAGCGGCTACACCGACGTGGCGCGGGGGTCTGCGAAGCTCATGGGTCTCGAGCTCCCGGAGAACTTCGACCGGCCCTACCAATCGGCAAGCCCGGCCGAGTTTTGGCGCCGGTGGCACATCACGCTTTCGACCTGGCTCCGCGACTACCTCTACTACCCGCTCGGCGGATCGCACGTTGGCCCCGCGCGCGCGTACTGGAACCTATGGCTCACGATGTTCCTCATCGGGATCTGGCACGGCGCGTCTTGGACCTTCGTTTTCTACGCGCTTCTACAGTCGATGGCCATGGTGACGCACCGCTTCTTCTACCGCCGCTCGGGTCGGACCCGCGACACGGTCGACTCTTGGGAGGTTCACGCCTTCAAGGTGTTTTGGGCCCTGCAGTTCGTCGTGTTCTCTCGCATTCTGTTCCGCGCGACCAGCCTGCAGAATGCGGCTGACGTCACCGCGCGTCTCGGCAGCGGCACCTTCTCGGTTGGCCAAATCTCTCTGGGCATTTGGTTGCTACTCATTTTGACTTTCGCCGCGCACTACACGCCAAAGCGCTGGTTTGAATCGCTGGAGCTTCGCTTCAAGACGATGCCGGCCCCCGCGCAGGGCGTCACCCTCGCCGCAGTCGGCATTGGGTTGAGCCTCGTCGCCACGAGCCAAGTGGTCCCCTACATCTACTTTCAGTTCTGATGCTCAAACGAATCTCCCAACAGCTCACGCCTCTGCAGCACCTGACCACGGTGACCGTGTTCATGCTGGCAGCCTGCGCGATGACGTACGTGATTCCGCCGATGCACGAGCTCCGGCCTTGGATCCCCGGCGAAGAGGAGTTCCCGGTCATTCGCTTGTTCAGCCAGTGGGGCGACATCCCGGCATTCGCTGGCCACGGTGGTTCCTATCGCGGGTCGGCCGAGTCCGCGAAGGCATCCGAGCGACTCGCGGACGCAGTCGGCGAGACGGTCGCTGCCAACCTCGGCTCCAAGCCGGTTGTTAAGCCACCACCCGAGGACGCGCTCAGGATCAACACGAGCGAGTACGAGGGCATCTCCGTTCGCATCGAAGACCCTACGGGCCGCGGGATGCAACCCTTCTACGAAGCGCTCGAACGGACTGCGCGAGGCGAGGAAAGAGCGGTTACGCGCGTCGGCCACTACGGTGACTCGAGCATTGCCACCGACCTCATCACCTCGACGGTGCGCGAGAACCTCCAAGCGCGGTTCGGGGACGCAGGGCACGGTTTCGTGCTCGCGGCAAAGGGGTACATTCCATACAAACACCGCGGCGTTCGCCAATCCTCGAATCCAGATTCTTGGGAAACGAGAGAAGTCGCTCGACGACAAGACCGCCACGGTCGCTACGGCTATGGCGGCGTGCAATCGCGCGCAATCCGCGGTGCATGGGCGCGCGTCGGGACCGCGAAGCGGGGTGACGTCGGAACCCGCGCCTCGCGCTTCGACATCTACTACGAGGAGCAGCCGCGGGGTGGGAAGTTCTCGGTACGCCTCGACGATGGGAAGCGCGAAACCGTCTCGACGAAAGCCGATGCTTTCGGCGACGGCGTCTTTTCGATCGAGGCGCCAGATGGGCCGCATGCCATCGAGTTTCGCTACTCGCGAGGCGGCCCCGTTGACTTCTACGGCGTCGCGGTCGAGCGGGACGGACCGGGGGTCGTCTACGACTCGCTTGGCCTCGTCGGCGCACGCGCCAATCGGCTTCTCAACTTCGACGCATCGCACATCAGGAGCCAGATCGAGCGCAGAGGTGTGAACCTCATCGTGCTCGGTTTCGGCGGCAACGAAGCGAGCGATGACCGGACCGAGGATGAGTTCTACGAGGACTTCCGCGAGGTGCTCGAGCGGATGCGACAAGGACGACAGGACTTGGGCTGCCTCGTGTTGTCCCCGCTGGACCAGGCCCGACGCGAGCGCGGCC
>JBATLA010000021.1:0-6366 GCA_049669945.1 Polyangiales bacterium
GCTACGGCGTGTACGACCTCGACGATGGCCTTGCTGGGGAGCTCTACATCAGCGACGCCGTCATCGACATCATCGGTGAGCGAGAGTTGCTGACGCGACGTAGCGACCAGCTCGGCGACTCCTGCTACGGAGACTCGGGCGGACCCCTCTACGTACCCACGGAAGACGGTGACTTCCTCCTCGGGCTGGTTTCCCGCGGCAGGTCCGATGTGAAGCGCGACTGCGGCGACGGAGGTGTGTACACGTTGATCTCGGTCCACCTTTCGTGGATCGCGGAAGCGGCAGCGGAGCATTTCCAGCCGCGAGTCGATTCGACCGAGGATGACCACTCGTTCCTCGAAGATGGCGCCGACCCGGTCCAAGCCCCCAAGGGCGGTGCCTTGAGGCGCGCACCGGCGTGCGCAGCGTCCGCACCAGGTTCGGCCGGACACGCGCCGGTTTCGGTTGTCGCGCTATTGGTGGGCCTCGCGTTTCTGTCGCGTCGATTGTCACGCTCCTAGCTCTGGCCTAGGCTCCGCGCAGCGATGAAGCTGCCACCGCAACAATCGCAGACGCGTCTCACCAAGATCGTCTGCACCATTGGGCCCTCCACCTTCTCGTGGGACGCGCTGGCTGCGCTGGCACATGCCGGTATGAACGTCGCGCGGCTCAACATGTCGCACGGCAGCCACGAGTCGCATCTCCAAGTGATTCGCAACCTCAAGAGCCTCAGCAAGAAGCTCGCACACCCAGTGTCCATTCTGATGGATCTCCAGGGTCCCGAGATTCGCACGGGTGAGCTCGCCGAAAGCCTCGACCTCAAGTCCGGCGATGTCTTCTACTTCAGCGTTCTCGCCGACGACGCCGAGGAGCGTAGCGTACACGTCAACTACCAAGACCTCGTCAACGACCTTCGTGTCGGCGAGCGCGTGACGGTCGACAATGGTTTGATCAACCTCGAGGTGCTCGAGGTCTCGGAGCATCGTCTCAAGTGCCGTGTTCTCGACGGAGGCACGCTCGGGTCCCGCAAGCACGTCAACCTGCCCGGGGTGCGCGTGAACCTCCCGTCGATAACCAAGAAGGATCGCGAGGACATCGAGTTCGCGATGGCACAGGACCTCGACTTCATCGCGCTGTCGTTCGTTCGGGGCGCTCAGGACGTGCTCGAGGTGCGGCAGATCATCGACGCGGCCGGAGGGCACCAACGGCTCATCGCCAAGATCGAAAACCAAGAGGGCGTCGAGAACTTCGAAGAGATCCTCGAGGCCGCCGACGGCATCATGGTTGCGCGCGGAGATCTCGGCGTCGAAGTGGCATTCGAGGAGCTCCCCGTGCTTCAACGGGACATGATCCGACGCTGCGCCATCGTCGGAAAGCCGATCATCGTCGCGACTCACCTCCTCGAATCGATGATCGACAATCCGCTTCCCACCCGTGCCGAGGTCACCGACGTCGCCAACGCGGTATACGAACAGGCGGACGCCATCATGCTGAGCGGAGAAACCGCTGCCGGGAAATACCCCGTCCGCTGCGTCGAAGTGCTAGACACCATCGCGCGGCGTATCGAACGCACGCCCGGTCTCGATTTCTACAAGGAGCGTCCTCCGCCGGATTCGCAGCGCGCACACATCGCGCAGGGTGCGTGCCGCCTCGCGGACTCGCTTGACGCCAAGGCAATCGTCGTCATGACGCGTCGGGGCTATTTTGGGCAGCTCGTCGCCAGCTACCGGCCGAAGCGCGCGATTATCTACGCGTTCACCAACATGAGCACGACGCGCCGCAAGCTCTGGCTGACGCGGTCCGTCGTTCCGTTCCGGATGAATCTCTCGAGCGACCCCGAAAAGACCATCGTCAACGCCCTCGCGAAGCTCCGTGAACGCAGCGTCATCGCATCTGGGGCGCCCGTCGTGGTCGTCTCGGACGTCGCTACGGCAACCGGCGATCTGGTGACCAGCATACAGGTTCGGGTATCCGAGTAGCATCCGGCCTCGTTTGGCCTTAGTTAAGAGGGTGATGCGCTTGCGCACCTGCTTATTTCCGTGCCTTGGCTTGCTGGCCGCGTGCGGCTCCCCAGACGAGTCTTTCATCGGCGAGCTTACTGCGCCCGTGGTCTATGGCGACGACGATCGCCGCGAGGTGTTCGACCATCCGAGTGATGACCTCCGCCGCGTGGCGCAGGAGTCGATCGTAGCGCTCATCAGGGCCTCGAGCATCGCGCCACTACCCAGCGGCGACTACGGCCTACGAACGTTCACCTTGAAAGATAGCCAGGGGCTCTGCGACGACGAGCCCTTTGGCAATCAGCCGGTCGCTGCGTCCTGCTCCGGCGTGCTCATCGCAGACGATCTCGTTCTCACCGCCGGTCATTGCATCAGCCAGCAACTTCCGTGCGAGGAGTTCAAGTACGTCTTCAACTACCATCTCGACGCGCCCAATCAGCTCGCGTTCATTCGGGACGAAGATGTCTATTCCTGCGCGCGGGTGGCCCTCGAGTCCGACTCTCCGGCCAACGACCTGACGCCAGACTTCGCCATCATCGAGCTCGACCGTCCAGTCGAGGGCGACCACACGCCGGTCACGATCCGCCCAGCGACCGCCTTCCAAGAGGGCGAGCCGATCTCGATGATCGGCTTTGGCAGCGGCCTTCCGGCGAAGATCGACTCGGGAGCAGCCGTGGCGGACCCGCGGGTCGATCGCGGCGATTTCTTCGTGGTGAATCTGGATGCCTTTCAAGGTCACTCCGGCAGCGCGACCTTCGACGCCGAGAGTCGTTTGGCGGGTATTCTCCTAGGCGGACGAGTGCCGGACTACGTCACCGAGCCCAGTGAAGGCTGCGCGCGCGCCAACGTCTTCGATGACTCACTGGCCGGCGAGATCGTGCACAACATCGCGCCCATCGTCGCGGCGCTCTGCGACGAAGAGCTCGTGAGTGACGAGATGTGTGCGCCCGACGCGTGTGACGGCAGCCCGTGCGGTGTACCGTCCGTGCCGAGCCCTGGGGGCGTTGGCGGCACGGTGAGCTCAGACACCTCTGGCTGCAGTGCCGCGACGAACGTACCCCGATCCACCTTCGGTTGGGCGATGCTGCTCTTGGCGTTTGCAGTGCTTCGTGTCAGGCGGACAAGCGTTTGACGACGTCGAGCGCTTCTCGGACGTGTTTCTTCGCGTTGAGCTGCGAGTTGAACACGTGCTGCACGGTGCCGTCGCGATCGATCACGTAGGTGACGCGTCCTGGTAGCAGACCCATCGTCTTGGGTACGCCGTATGCTTTTTGAAGCGCCTTGTCGCGGTCGCTGACCAGCAGAAACGGGAGCCGATGGTGCTCGGCGAAGCTCTTGTGGCTCTTCTCGCTGTCTTGGCTGACCCCGATGACGACCGCGCCGGCCTCGACGAAGTCTTCGAAACTGTCTCGGAAAGTACAGGCCTCGGCCGTACAGCCCGGCGTCTCGTCTTTCGGATAGAAATAGAGCACCACGGCCTTGTCGCCGCGGAACTGCGAGAGCGTGAGGGCGTCGCCGTTCTGGGTGGTCTTGGTGAAGTCGGGCGCCGTCGCGCCCACGCTGATGCTTGCCATGTCATTTCCTCCGCGGTCGCGGAACCTAGCACGCAGGCGGGCAAATCGGTTTTGACTTGAAAAAAGTGAAACACGTTCTATTTTCCCCGAATGGACGACCGCTACTTCACACCGCCGATCCCCAATGGCTGGTTTCAAATCGCGTACGCTGACGAGATCAAGCCGGGTGACGTCAAGCCGCTCAAGTACTTCGGTAAGGACCTCGTCATCTGGCGTTCAGAGGAAGGGGAGCTCTCCGTTCTGGACGCATTCTGCCCGCACCTCGGCGCGCACCTTGGTCACGGGGGCAAGGTGAAGGGAAGCTCCATCGAGTGCCCGTTCCACGCCTGGCAGTTCGGCGCGAACGGCAAGTGCACAGCGGTGCCTTACGCCGAGCACGTGCCGCGCAAAGCCAAGATCCCGACCTGGCACATCAAGGAGGTCGCGAACATGGTGATGTGCTGGCACCACGCGGAAGGCGCGCCTCCGAACTTCGACATCCCCGACGACATCCCCGAGTGGGGCGACGACGAATGGACCGAGTTCATCAGTCGCGAGTGGACGATTCGCACCCGCAATCAAGAGATGGCTGAGAACGCGGTCGACACCGCGCACTTCCGCTACCTGCACGGCACGACCAACATGCCGCGGTCCAAAGCGTCGGCGGAGGGCCACATCCTTCGGGTCTACTCCGATGCCGGCATGGAGACGCCGCGCGGAACGGTCGACGGCTCGATTGAGAGCTTGAACTATGGCTTTGGTTTCGCGGTCGTTCGCTTCAACGGTATCGTGGAAACCCTCAACGTGGCCTCGACAACACCCATTGACGCCGACCATTGCCACCTCCGCTTCAACTTCGCCGTCAAGAAGACGGGCGGCGCCGAGATGGCGCGCGGCGTCGGGAAGGCATTTGTCGCCGAGGTCAGCCGCCAAGTCGAGCAGGACATCCCGATTTGGGAGAACAAGATCCAATACGAAAAGCCGCTACTGTGCGATGGCGATGGCCCGATCGCGATGTTTCGGCGGTGGTGCACCCAGTTCTACTCCACCGGCCAAGAGGCAGCGGAATAGTGGCCGCATTCGAGCTCGCGGAGGTCGAAGAGGCGTTCCGGCACTTCTGGTACACCGGGATGATTCGGGAGGATTGGAACGCCTGGGCCGATCTCTTCACCGAAGATGTCGTCTACGACGAGCGCGTGCTCGGCACGATGCGCGGCCGGGAGACGATCCGACATTGGATCGTCCCGCTCATGGAGCAGTACGGGGAGATCTACGGGGTCTACGACTGGCACGCCGCCGATCCGAGTGGCCGTGTCGTCTTTCGGATGGTCAACCGCCGTGATCATCCAAGCGGGAAGGGTGTCCTCGATTTTCCGGGCGTGACGATCCTTCAGTACGCCGGCAACAATCAGTGGTCCTCCGAGGAGGACTATTGGGCCGAGAAGCTCGGCATCCAGCAGTTCCAGGAGTACGAGGCCGCGCTCAAAGCGCACGACCCGGATCACCGAACGGAGCGCACGCGCAACGACTGGGGCAAGGGACCCGACTGGACGATCGGGAAGACCTCCTTTTGGGATTGGCCCGATCGCCAACGTCCGTAGCCGTCTGCGTGGCTCAGTACTCGGCGTCGAAGTCGAGCTCGATCGGCTCTTGGCTTGCTGGCCGTGCCTGGCAGGCGAGCACCCAGCCGCGCTCGATGTCGCTCGGCTCGAGCGCATCGTGATTGGCCATGTTGACCTGTCCGCTCTTGAGGAGCGCCATGCAACAGCCACAGTAGCCGTCTTCGCACGAGGACGGGGGCTTGTGCCCGGCTTGCACGGCCGATTCGAGGAGCGTCAGCCCCTTCTCGTAGGGCACCTCGTGTGATTGGCCTTCTAGCAGCATCGTGAACGAGGCGGGAATCTCGTCGTCGGCTTGCTCGGGCACGACGGCCGCTTCCTCGTCCTTTCGGTCGGGATCGACCGGGGAGATGAAGCGCTCGAATTTCGTCTGCCCCGGCTCGATGTTGGAGGCTTTGAATGCCTCTTCCACGGCGTCCATGTAGCCGGTTGGGCCGCACACGAAGAACTCGCCGTCTTCCCAACCCCGGATGTGCTCCTGGATGTCGGCAACCTTCAGGAACCCGGCCTCGCTGTCGAGGTGATGCACGACCTCGAGTCGGTTTGGAAACTCGGCGAGCCAGAGGTCGATCTCGTCCTTGAAGATGATCGATCGGGCGTCGCGGTTCGCGTAGATCAGCTTCACGTCGCGACCAGTGGTTCGCAGGGCCGACTTCATGATCGAGAGCACGGGGGTGACCCCGCTGCCGCCTCCAAAGAGCACGATGCCATGGTCGCCCTCGTTCGAGCGCAGCACGAACCGGCCCTCGGGTGGCTGGACGAGAATGGAATCACCGACGTTGAGCTGATCGTTGAACCAGTTGGAGACGCGGCCATCGTCGACCCGCTTGACCGTAACCTTGAGCCACGGGTCGGTCGCGGGGGCGCTCGACAGCGAATAACAGCGGCGCAGCTGCATCCCGTTCCACGGGATTTCGAATGTCAGAAACTGACCGGCGCGATAACGAAACGCCTCACGCAAGGATTGCGGAACATCGAGGACAAAAGACCGCGTGTCATGAGTTTCTTGAACAATCCCTGCTATTTGAAGGGTATGAAAGTCCGCGGGCATCGGCTGGGGCCTCCAACTAGAACGTGTTTCACTCTAGGGCCAACCCCCGATTCAGTCCAGCCGGCGAACTCTCTGTGGCAGGCGGCGTCTGAATCACGTAGCCTGGTTGTTTCCTAGAGGCCACTGTCCCCCCCTTCCCATGGACCTCACCAGAGTCAGACCCC
>JBATLA010000022.1:0-2118 GCA_049669945.1 Polyangiales bacterium
GTGTAGTAGTGCTCCGAACGCGATGCGAGAAAGATGGTCTTGTCGGTGATGCCGAGCAGTGGCAGCAGAACCAAGGTTGGCGCGATGAGCTCGACTGTGAGTTCCGGGGCCACCAAGGCGCGAAAGAGAAAGCCCATGTGCGCCAGATAGAGCAACACATCGAGTAAGGACCGCTCATCCCGGCCGAAGAGTGGGAGCCCGGGAAACAACGGCGCTTTGATCGTGCCCGGTGTGCAGAAGTAGAGCGCCCCGCCGACCGGAGGCTTGTACCGCCCGGTGAGGGGGCCGCTGCCGCAGCCGAGACCCAAACCTTCGAATGCCATGCTCCAGAGGACTGCCTTCTGAAACGCAATGGGCTCGTAGAACCAGGTGCTGAAGCTCCCGAGCTGGCCCAGGCCCGCGGTGAAGGAGCAGAAGAAGCTCCACGCCCAGACGTAGAAGCCGATCTTCAGGAGGTAGACGATGTAGATCGGCCAGGGGGTTCCGTAGCCCTGGAGTGCCCAGGACTGGCAGACCATCTTCACGCGTTCGGGGAACGGCTTGTTCTGCCATTCACGGATGTCGTAAGGGGGGGGGACGGGGTTCAGAAGCGCCATGGGCGGCATGCTATCGACGGGGGTGGGGCCTGTCACCGGTCTTGAGTGTCGCCGCGCAAAGATTGCGCCCCTGGTCCTTTGGCGGAGTTGGATCTAGCGGAGCTGCTATGCCAGGTTAATTCGGAGCGAGGACGCGATGGGTAAGAAGGAAAAGCGAGAGATTGAAGACAAGGCGGTCGCCGCTGCGCTCGGGCAGGACTCAGTCGTGCCTAGAAAGACCAAGCTGAAGCGATCGAACTACAACGCGGCACTGGCGGACTATCAGATTGAGCTCGTCAAGTTGCAGAAGTGGATCAAGACGCAGGGCCTGAAGGTCGTCATTCTCTTCGAAGGGCGAGACGCGGCCGGGAAGGGCGGCGCGATCAAGCGCATTACACAGAGCCTCAACCCTCGTGTCTGTCGCGTGGAAGCGCTCGCGGCGCCCACCGAGCGCGAGCGAACGCAATGGTACTTCCAGCGATACGTTCAGCATCTGCCCGCGGCTGGCGAGATGGTTTGCTTCGACCGTAGCTGGTACAACCGCGCCGGCGTGGAACGCGTGATGGGCTTCTGCACCGAGAACGAATACCGCGAGTTCTTGCGGTCATGCCCGGAGTTCGAGCGGATGCTCGTCCGATCCGGCATCATCCTGATCAAGTACTGGTTCTCGGTCAGCGACGAGGAGCAAGAGCGCCGTTTCCAGAAGCGCATGGAAGATCCGATTCGCCGTTGGAAGCTGAGCCCAGTCGACATGGAGTCGCGTAGCCACTGGGTGGACTACTCCAGAGCCAAAGACGAGATGTTCGCGCACACCGACATCAAGCAGGCGCCTTGGTACGTCGTTCGAGGCGATGACAAGAGGCGCGCGCGCCTGAACGTGATCGGCCATCTGCTCAGCCTGATTCCGTATCAGGAGGTGCCGGTCCCGAAGCTCAAGCTCCCCGAGCGGCAGAACAATATCAAGTACGTCCGGCCGCCGCTCGACGACCAGAATTTCGTCCCCGAGCTCTACTGATCGCCGTCGCAGAGGGGCGATTGCCACCAGCGTTGTCGGGCCGCATGCTTTGTGCATAGCTTGGCCAAAGGAATGATGACCGCCGCCCCGTTACTCTCACGCCGCCGTGCTCGCTTGGCCGTTGCTGCCCTGATCCTCCTCGTGCCGCTGGCACTTGGCTGCTCCGGGTTGTTGCAGAACATCGGCGCCAAGTGGGTGGCTCGCCAGATCGCGGCGGAGTTCGATATGGACGAGGCCCAGAGCGCCGCGACGCGGGCTTCCGTCGATCGATTGATCGCCGCAGCACCGGCCGCACTGGGCAGCAAGGTGGACATGTTGGTCGCCACGGTCGATGCGGGCATTTCGAGGGGCTTCACCGAGAAGAGTCTCATCGGCATGGAACGCCAGGTCGATAAGATCGTCGACATCGTTGCGGGCGCCATCATCGACGAGGCTTCGCCGATCCTCGCCACCCTCCGGGATGAACAAATCGACTTCGCGGAAGCGCGCATCAACGAGCGCCTCGACGAAGCTCGGGAGCGCATCGAG
>JBATLA010000023.1:0-6758 GCA_049669945.1 Polyangiales bacterium
GTCTTGAGAAGTGCCTGCGTCAGCGTCAGCGTCAGCGTCAGCGTCAGCGTCGGCGGGGCCTAGGCCGGCTCGAGGTAGCTCGCAATGATCTTTCGCGTTCCCCACCCCGGGAACCGTACGGACACCCTCGGCGGCGAGCCGGGAGTGACCTCTTTCACCTCACCCACGCCGAACTTCGGATGCCGAACCTGCATCCCGCGACGAAGCCCTTCGAGCTCCGAAAGGTCCGAGCCCTCGCTGTAGTCGACGTAGCTCTGATCGGGCTCGTACTGGCGCTCCTCGCGAGGCGCCGGTCGGGATGGAGAGCTCGTCCGGCCGCCGATCCACTCGATGTCCTCGCTTGGCAGCTCGGTCAGGAAGCGGGACGGAATCCCCACCCGTTGCTGACCGAAGATGCGTCGCACGGCAGCGAAGCTGAGGATGAGTCTCTCCTCGGCGCGGGTGAACGCCACATAGGCAAGCCGCCGCTCCTCCTCGAGCTCTTCCGGGTCTTCCCAGGGGTCGATACCCTTGAACGGGAAGACCTGCTCTTCGAGCCCCGTCACCATCACGATCGGGAACTCCAAGCCCTTGGCGGCGTGCACGGTCATCAAGGTGACGCGATCGCCTCCGACGTCTTCGTCCGCCGAGGTTTGCAGGGTGACGTTCTCGAGGAACTCGGCAAGCGATGCCTCCGGATGCTCCCGTTGGTACTCGTCCATCGAGGCGACGAGCTCTTGGACGTTTTGGAAGCGCGCGTCCGATTCGGGTGAGTCGTCGTGGCGAAGCATCTCGGCGTAGCCGCTGTGGTTGACCACCTCCGCTCCGATCTCGCCGAGCGGTGCTCCCGAACCGGCCACGTCGCGAAGCTCCATCATCAGGCCGTGAAAGCCGGCGAGGCGCTTGCGCGCGGCATTTCCGATCTGCGAAAACGCGCCTTGGTCGAGGAGGTCGAAAAGCCCAGTGCCCTGCTCCGACGCCTGATCGAGAAGTCTCGTGATCGTCGTCTTGCCGATTCCGCGGGCCGGGGTGTTGATGATTCGCAAGAGACTCATGTCGTCGGCCGGATTCGTCATCACACGAAGGTAAGCAAGAAGATCCTTCACTTCCGCGCGATCGTAGAAGCGCATGCCGCCCACGATGCGATAGCCGAGATTGGCGCCACGAAGCGCTTCCTCGATCACACGCGACTGCGCATGTGTTCGATAGAACACCGCAACGTCCGACAGGCTTCGATCCTGCGACAAGAGCTCGCGCAAGCCGCGGACCACCAAGCGCGCTTCGTCGCGCTCGTCCATCGTCCGCACGACGAGGACGGAGTCCCCTTCGGCGTTGTCGGTCCAGAGCTCCTTGGGCTCGCGCTCCGTGTTTCTTGTGATGACAGCGTTGGCCGCGCGTAGGATTCGTTTGGTCGATCGGTAGTTCTGTTCGAGCTTGACGAGGGTGGCCCCGGGAAACGAAGCGCGAAAATCCAAGATGTTCCGCCGGTCGGCGCCTCGCCACCGATAGATGCTCTGGTCGTCATCGCCGACGACGCATAGATTCTGATGCCCTTCCGCCAACAAGCGAACGAGCCGGAATTGTGCGTGATTGGTGTCCTGAAACTCGTCGACGAGCACGTGCGAGAAGCGCCCAACGACTTCCGCGCGAAACTGTTCGTTCGATTCGAGCGCCCGCACAGTGCGGTAAATCAAGTCACCGAAGTCGAGCGCGTTCGCTTGCTGAAGCCGCTCTTCGTAGGTCGAGTAGACGCGGCGAACGACTTCCGACCAAGCATCCGGCGTGTCAATTTCGGCCGGCCCTTGAACCTCTTGCTTGGCCCGATTGATTCGGCCTGCCATCGCTTTTGGTTGATAGCGTTTTGCGTCGAGACCCAGGTCGCGGAGCACGCGTTTCACGAGCGCTTGCTGATCTTGATCGTCGTAAATCGTGAAGCTCTTCGACAGGCCGACGCACTCGCCATGACGGCGAAGGAGCCTCGCGCAGGTGGCGTGAAACGTGCCGACGCGAACGGCCGCGCCATCCTCGCCGAGGAGGCGAAGAAGTCGCTCCTTCATCTCACCCGCAGCCTTGTTGGTGAACGTAACCGCGAGGATCCGCCATGGGGCGGCACCATGCTCCGAAATCAGATGGGCGACCCGATAGGTGATGACCCGGGTCTTGCCGCTCCCGGCGCCCGCAAAGACCACGAGCGGCCCGCCCTCGTGTACGACCGCCTCGCGCTGGCGAGAATTCAGAGCGCCCAGGTCCAGCACCGGCTGAACGTAGCCGTACGGCTCCATTAAACCAGTCGAAAACGCGAATCACCGGGGCGCAGCGGGGTGTAAAGCTGGCCATGCGGCCGTTTTGCGCGTAGACCCTCGAGAGTCGGTCGCGACGGCGACTAACCCCTTGAAAACGTCGAGGATCTTGGGTGAATCAACCGCTGTCCAGCGCGTCCAAATCTGAGGAGGCCCGAGAGGGCTCATCCAGCAAGGGCGATCATGACCTGGTACAACGCGTACAAGCAGGAGATACGGCGGCTTTTCGCGCGCTCTTCGACAAGTATCATCGTCGGGCGTTTGCAGTGGCCATGGGTGTCGTCAAGAACCAAGACGACGCCCTGGACGCCGTTCAAGAGGCGTTCGTCAAGGTTCACAAGAACATCCACAAGTTCCAGGGCAGCTCTAGCTTCTACACTTGGCTTTATCGGATCGTCATGAATGTCTCGATCGACCACGTCAGGCGCACGAGCAGGCGCAAGAGCCTGGACTTCGACGAGCGCGCACTGCACGAAGAGAGCGAGGTCGCTGGAGACGGAGCGCTCGTGCCGAGCGTCACCGACGCGAACCCAGGCAAGGCGGCCTTGCGACGAGAGCTTGGCGGGGCCATCGAGGCGGCGCTGCAGGAGCTGCCAGAACACCACCGGGCGGTCATCGTACTGCGGGAAATCGAGGGGATGAGCTACGAGGAGATGGCCGAAGCGCTCGAAGTCCCCAAAGGGACCGTCATGAGCCGGCTTTTTCACGCTAGAAAGAAGATGCAGGCTGCCCTGACGCCCTATCTTTCGGGCGAGAAGGCTTCCGAGGACTGAGATGCAGAGCGCGAAGACAGAAGACGACAAGCTTCAGATGTTCTTCGATGGAGAGCTCGCTCCTGACGAAGAGGCGGCGGTGCGCCGCGACCTCGAAAGCTCGGCGGAGGGCATCGCCCGCCTTCGGGAGTGGGAGCAGATCCGCAACGCGATGAAGAGTGTGTCGAGCGACTGGGCAGCGGAGATCGACTCCGACGCGTTGTTTGCGCGGATCGAGGCCGAGATCAGCCCCCCTGCGCTGCCGAAGCCGGCGCAGTCCGCGCCACCTATGCTGCACGTGGTGCCGGGCGGCCGGAAGCGTCGAGTCTGGGGCGCGGTTGCCACGGGCTTCGCCGCGGCTGCGGCGATCTTTCTAGCGGTCGTGGCCAGGCCGGCCGAACAAGCGCCACACGGTATCGAGATGGCCCGCGGAACTGAGGTGCTCGAGGTGGACTTCGGAGCGAACACTGGGACGATCTTCAACGTCGAAGGTGGCGCAGGCGAATCGTTGGCGGTGATTTGGATCGATGATGAAGAAGTGGGGATGCCATGAGTGCTAGTCGACATGGGCTCGTAGTGGCGTTGTCGTTGGGCGCGCTCCTTCTGACGAGCGGCGCTTACGCCCAAGGCAGCACGCTTGCGAGATCGGATCGCGAAGCGACGGCCAACGTCCCTGCCGAGGTGCTCGTGGTGTTGGCCAAAGAGGACGAGGGCAAGATCGATCCGGCCCTCAAGAAACTGACCGCACTCCGGAGGCCGCCCTTCAACTCCTTTCGCTCGATGCAGATCCTGTCGCGGCCGAAGCTCACGCTCACACCGGGCAAAGACGCCTTCGTCTCGCTCCCGAACGGCCGGCGTCTCAAGCTCACGTTGCTGAGGGTGATGCCTGACGGCCGCTACAAAGTACGTGCGGCGATCAACCGCCCCAACAAGTCGGACTATTTGCCGCTGCTGCAGGTCGTCGCCTCGGCGGGGGATCCCTTCTTCGTGGCCGGTCAGAGCTATCAGGGCGGTACGCTCGTGGTCGGCGTGACGGTAGACCCGAAGAAGACCACGCAATAGGTGCGCGCGGACGACCCAGACGTCATCGAAATCGAAGGCCCTCCCCCTCTGGAGCGGCCTGCCGAGCAGGTGATCGCGGCGCTTCGGGGGACGGTCACCCCGGAGCGACTTCAGCGCATCGAGGAGGTCGTTGAAGGTCGCACCGATGATCTGGTCATCGTGCTCGATCGAATCGCGGACCCACACAACTCGAGCGCCGTACTTCGCAGCGCGGATGCGTTCGGCGTGCAGAACGTTCACGCGATCGTCGGCGCTCACGGCTTCCGTGCCTCGCGCGGCGTGTCGAAGGGGACGCATCGCTGGCTCGACGTGACGCGGTACGAAACCGCGGAGGCTTGTGCGCGTCGTTTGAAGTCGGACGGCTACAGGATCTACGTGGCTGCAATGGATGGTGAAACGACACCGAAGGATCTCCAAGAAGAGCGGCGCTTGGCCGTCGTCTTTGGGAATGAGCACCGCGGCGTGTCGTCGGAAATGCGCGCTCTCGCCGATGGCACGTTCTCGATTCCGATGCGCGGTTTCGTGGAGAGCCTCAACATCTCCGTCGCTGCCGCGATCGCGCTGCAGACATTGGCGAGCGATGGAAGACGGCGCTTGGAGCCCGCGCGCCAGCGGGAGCTACTCGCGAGATTCCTCATGAATTCGGTAAAGAACGCGGATGAGATCATCGCGCGATCGGCTGGGAATGAATAGCAGTCGCGAGGTGTCATGAATTAGGGGAGATGGCGCCTAGCGGGGGATGCTATAGGCGCCGACGGACGAGATGGCAGGGAAGCAAACCCAGAAGAAGAAGCGCGCGGGGGCGAAGCGCACGAAGCGGCGTACGAAGAAGCGCTCGGTCCTGCCGAAACTGGTGGGCGCGACGCTGGTCGCGGGGGCGCTCTTCGTTCTCGGCGCCTACGCATACTTCAGCCGAGACCTCCCGTCCGTCAGCAGCCTGCGAGACTACAAGCCACCGCAGACGACGCGCGTCTATGACAGGAATGAGAAGGTGATCGGCGAGATCTTCACCGAGCGCCGCACCGTGATTCCGATGTCCCAAGTACCGCGAAATGTGGTGCTCTCGGTCCTCGCTGCCGAGGACGCCGATTTCTACGAACACGAAGGGCTCGACTACAACGGGATTCTTCGCGCCGTCGGGCGTGACATCTTGGAGGGTCGCGCCGCACAGGGCGGCAGCACGATCACACAGCAGGTGGTCAAGCTCATGCTACTGACGCCCGAGCGAACGATCTCGCGCAAAGTGCGGGAGCTGATCCTCGCCCGCAGGCTCGAAAGCGAGCTCACGAAGGACGAGATTCTTCACCTCTACCTCAACAACGTGAACTTCGGCCACGGTCGGTACGGCATCCAAGAGGCGGCGCGCTACTACTTCGAAAAGAACGCAAGCGAGCTCACCTTGGCCGAGTCGTCTCTGCTGGCGGGGATTCCACAAGCCCCAGCTCGCCTGTCGCCCAGAACCAATCCAGAGGCCGCCCGCCGCCGGCAACAATACGTTCTCTCGCAGCTCGAAGCCAAGCGAGACGTCTACTGGCCCGACTTGAGTAAGAAGGCCATCGCCGCGGCGCGCGATGCCAAGGTCGAGCCGGTCCCGTTGTCCGAGGGGTCGGGCGCGGCTCCCGAGGTATTGTCGATTGCGCGTCGCATGCTCCGCGACGCGGCGGGCGACAAAGCGCTCGGGGCCGGCGGATACAAGGTGTACACGACGATCGACCTCTCGCTTCAACGGCATGCGCGCACAGCGCTCCAACGAGGGCTGATCGCCGTCGATGAACGCCAAGGGTATCGAGGCCCGATTCGGAGCAAGAAGCGGCGCGCCCCGAAGGCGAGCCCTGCGGCCAACAAGCTGCGTATGGGACGCACGTACTTCGCGCGGGTCACGGGCGTCGATGCTGAGAACGAACGGATTCGGCTCGACGTCGCGGGTCACCCAGCAATCCTTCGAATGCAGGACGCCGCGCGGCACAACCCGGAACGACTGCCTGCGCCCAAATTCGCGAGAAAAGGCGACCTGCTTCCGGTGTCGATCACGCAGATGGGAAGCGACGAAGACCCGGCCGTGGTGCGTCTCGAACGCGGACCCGAGGGGGCGGTGGTCGTGATCGAGCCACGCTCGCGCGACGTCCTGGTGTTGGTTGGAAGCTTCGCCGCGCGCAGCGGGTTCAACCGGGCGACACAAGCAATCCGGCAACCCGGAAGTACGTTCAAACCGGTCGTCTACGCGCGGGCGATTCAGTCGCGCCGGTTCACTCCAGCATCGCTGGTGGTAGACGCGCCGGCGGTTTACGACGAGTGGAAGCCGCGCAACTACGAGCAGTGGAACTACCAGGGAGCCGTCAGGTTGCGCCAAGCACTTGCTCGCTCGATCAACATGGTGGCCATTCGGGTGGTCGAGGACATCGGCGTCGGGGACGTGGCCGAGTTCGCGCGACAGCTCGGAATCACGACCAAGCTCGAAGAGGACATGGCCCTCGCGCTCGGTGCGAGCGGCGTGCGCCCGATCGAGCTGACCAACGCGTACGCCACGTTCGCCGCGGGCGGACGCTGGGCGCCCACCCGGCTAGTGACGCGAATCGTCGCCCCCGATGGGACCCTCGTACCGCTGCCGCCTGTCGAGCCTGCGCGTGACGTGATGGACCCGAGCGAGGCGTATGTCATGACGAGC
>JBATLA010000024.1:0-8982 GCA_049669945.1 Polyangiales bacterium
GCTTCATTGAGCGCGCCGCCGACACCTACGTCGTCGGCCCCCTGGCGCGCCTGCTCGTGCATGGCGTCTTCGATCGCCTGGTACACGCGCTTGAGTTGCCGGCTCAGCGCGTCGATATCGCCTCGAACGAAGAGGAACTCCTTTTGGATTTCCTCCATCGTGAAGCCCTGACGCATCAGTCGACGGATGTGATCGATTTGGCGAACTGCGGTCGCCGGATAGAGGCCCTGGGAGCCTCGGTGCTTGCCCTTGCGGCCGACGCGGACGCTCCGCGGCAGTAGCCCGAGCTGGACGTATTTGCGGAACGTCGCCTCGGAGAGCCGGGTCCCGCGGGTCGTGAAGGCCTCGACAATCTGCTGGACGCTCATCCCGTCGGAGTGGGCCTGCTCGATCGCCTCGAGCTCCTCCTCCGACCAGGCCCTGGGCTCTGATTCCCGAAGTCTCCGCTGCTGTCCTCTTGGTAGAGTCATTTGAATAACTTATAGCGAATGTATTCTATTGAAAATAATTAGGTCAACGCCAAAATGCATAAAGTGATAAATACTCGTTATCATTTAGTATTTTACGTCTTTGGAACCGACCGAGGTTGAGATTGGAGCGCATTCGACGATCTCTGCCGAGGGGTCGAGATCTTGAAGTTCGGCTCGAGGCTCTGACCTGGGTGCCGGGCACGGCGTATTGGGGATCGGGGTTCGGAGCTGAACGGGTGGAAATTGACGTCTGGGATCGAACCCAGTAACTGGCTCCAAGCGCATGGATTCGCGGGCGTTTCGACGATTTCGGCGGAACAAGGGGGCTTTGGCGGGCCTGGTGCTGGTCATTTTGGTGACCGTGCTGGGGATCGCCGGACCTTGGTTCGCCCCCTATGACCCGGTTGAGCAGTTCACGGACACGCTGCTGCTCGGCAATGGGCTCCCTGCGGGCCCCGGTGTCACGCCCGGGCACTGGCTAGGCGGAGATGACCTCGCCCGGGACGAGCTCAGCCGCCTGCTGAGTGGCGCGCGAATCTCCATGCTCGTCGCCTATCTCGCGACGGGACTCGCCGTGCTGATTGGGGTCAGCATTGGGCTCATCTCAGGCTACGTCGGCGGCCGCCTCGACACCCTTCTCATGCGGCTGGTCGACATCGTTCTGTCGATGCCGTTCCTGCTCATCGCGATCGTCATGCAGCGAGTGTTCGACGCCCCGGGGATATGGACCATCTGTATCGTGCTCGGCGTTCTGTCGTGGACCACCCTCGCCCGGGTCACCCGCGCCAAAACGATGGAGGCGCGTGAGCTCGACTACATCCAAGCCGCGAGGGCGCTAGGGCTCCGCCACTTCCGGATCCTTGCGCGCCACGTATTGCCCAACGTGGCCGGACCGATCATCGCGATCGCGACGATCATGGTGGCCCGCATGATCATCGCCGAGAGCGCCCTCTCCTTCCTCGGATTGGGCGTGCGCCCGCCGACGGCGAGCTGGGGCTCGATGCTCAACGACAGTCAATCCTTGTTGCTCGGCGTGCCGCGCTTGACGCTCTATCCTGCCGTCTTGATCAGCATGGCGGTGTTTGGTTTCAACCTCTTTGGCGAAGGACTGCGCGATGCGTTCGACCCCAAAGACTGAACGGCTCGCCATGCGCGTGGTCGGCGGCGCCGTGGCCCTCGCCGCCGTGGCACTGTTGATTGGCTGGGTCATCGCCAACTTCCCAAAGGCGCCGCTCGGACCACGCTACATCGGGGCGGGAAACGAGACACCGCAGCCCGGAGGCACCTTCCTCTTCGCGGCGGGCAGCAACATCCACACCCTCGATCCGCACTTCGCCTACGACACCCTATCCACGGCGGCGTGCCGACTCCTCTACGACGGGCTCCTCGACTACGACTACGACGGCGAGATGATCCCTAGCCTCGCGGCGAAGCTGCCCGTGGTCTCGGACGATGGGCGGGTCTTCCGCTTCGAGCTGCGCGACGGGATCAAGTTCCACAACGGACGCGAGATCACCGCCGAAGACATCTCCTGGTCGATGCACCGGCTCCTGTCGCAGCGTATCGGCTCACCCGGCTATCCCTTCTACAAGTCGATCGTAGGCGCCGGCGCCTACCACGCCGGCGAGGTGGACCACATCGAGGGCCTCGTCGTCATCGATGACAAGACCCTCGAGTTCCGTCTCGACGAGGCCGACCAGACTTTCTTGAACGCACTCGCCATGCCCTTCGCGTATCCGATTCCGCGGGAGCACGTCGAACCGCTCGAAGAAGCGGAAGGTGTGGACGCCGTCGGTCGCCACCCGATCGGCGCCGGCCCGTTCGTCTTCGACCGCTGGGAGCGAGGCGTGCAGGTCGAGTTCCGACGGTTCGACGACTACTGGGCGCCCGCAGCGCGCCCCGACCGCATGGTGTTTCTTGAAAACATCTCTGGCGACGTCGCGAGCGCACGATTCCGAAACGGCGACCTCGACATCATCTACCGCCCAAGCAAGGTCACCCGCTTGTTCTTGCGAAGCGCCGATGCCTGGTCGGACTACAGGTCAGAGTCCCCGAGCCCCTCGGTGTTCGCGCTCGGCCTCAACTGCGAGCTCCCGCCATTCGACAACGTGCATGTCCGGCGTGCCGTCGCATTTGCGCTCGATCGCTCGAAGATGGAGCTCCTCAATCCGGGCGAGGTCATCGCGGCTTCGCAGGTCCTGCCGCCCATGCTCGCGCCCTACGACCCCGAGCTCCCCACGCGCCAAGAGTTCGACTTGGAGCGAGCGAAGGAGGAGATGCGCCTCGGCGGATATCCGAACGGATGGAGTGAACCGGTCAGCGTCTGGGTTCGCGGCGAGGGCGACATCCGCCTCGCACAGCTCTTCCAGCAAGAGCTCAAGGCCATCGGGATCGAGATCGAGCTCAAACAAGTGACCTTCGCAACGTACCTACGCGAAACCGGCAAGCCTCGCGTGGCGCAGGCGGCCTTCACCGGCTGGCACCAGGACTTCCCCGACCCATCGAACTTCATGGACATCCTGTTCCACAGCCGTTCGATCCATCCGCAAAACTCGGAGAATCGCTCCTTCTACCGAAACCCCAAGCTCGACGACATCCTCGACCGGGCTCGCCCCGAGACCAACCGCGACAAGCGCTTGGCGCTCTACGCCGAAGCGAACGCCATTCTCGCTGAGGACGCCCCCTGGGCATTTCTCTTTTACCCGGTCGACATGTTCGCTTGGCAACCGTACGTGAAGGGATTCCGCCCGCATCCTGTCTGGCTCAACGAGTACCGGCACGTCTGGCTCGACCTCCCGAGAAGACGGGTCAGCCAGTCGATCTACGAACAGGAGCAAGGCCCATGATCCAGTTCGTCGTACAGCGCGCGCTTTGGGGTGCCCTCGTCGTGATGTCGGTCGTCACGCTGGTGTTCTTCCTGATCTTCGTCGCGGGAGATCCGGCCGTGACCATCCTCGGCCCGCAAGCGCGCGCCGAGCAAATCGCCGACTTCAAAGCCAAGAAGGGCCTCGACCAGCCCGTGGCGACCCAGTTCTTGAGCTACCTCGGTATGCTCCCCTGCGTCCGAAAAGACTCCCCCGAATACGAGCACGATGACGGCACGCGGGGCTTCTGCGGCATCTTGCAAGGCGACCTCGGGGAATCCTATTCGCACCACGAGTCAGTCGCGAACGTGATCGGACATCGGCTACCACGCACCCTTCTTCTCGCGGCGTTGGCGATTCTCTTCGAGCTGATAATTGGGCTCAGCGCCGGCATCATCGCCGCGCTCCGGCGCAACCGCTGGGCCGACACCTCGATCATGTTCGCGACTTTCGTCGGCATCAGTCTCCCGACATACGTCACGGGGCCCATCGCACTGCTGCTCTTCGCCTTCCTGCTCGGCTGGTTCCCCTTCGGCGGCTACGGCGTCGACACGGTCGACCACATCTACCACGCCCTCCTGCCCTCCCTGATTCTCGCCATCGCCGGTGCCGCCACCTACGCACGCGTGATGCGGGGTGAGCTGATCGAAACGCTCCGTCACGATCACGTGCGGACCGCCAAAGCCAAAGGCATGCCCGCGCGGCAGGTCGTCGTCCGCCACGCGATCCGCAACGCCCTGCTTCCGGTCGTGACCTTGATCGGCCTGAGCCTGCCCTTCTTGGTCGGCGGCGCGATCATCACTGAGAAGATCTTCGCCTGGCCAGGCCTCGGCCTGCTGACCATCGAGTCGATCCACTCCCTTGATGCGCCGGTCATCATGGCGGTCGTGCTCATGTTTGGCGTCGCAGTGCAGGTGGGCAATCTGCTGGCGGATATTGCGGTAGCCGCGCTGGACCCGAGGATACGGCTGCGTGATTGACGGCTCGTGCTGCCGCGCAAGTCGCGAGGGCGAGGGCAGTGTTGGCGCGGGTGGCTACCGAGAATCCGAAGAGGAGCAGTTCTCAGCTCTGCCGCAAACGCAGGAACTGCCCCCAAAACCAGCTTCTCAGGAAACAATTACGTATGGCCCCGCACAGTCCGCCGACCCTACATTCCCCGTGACCGGGCCGGGAGGTTGTGATGCGGTACGTGGTTGGATTCGTATGGCTGCTCGTACTGGTGGCTTCGCCGCTGGCCGCAGGCGCGCAAGCCGGTGAAGAGGGCAGGACATCCGAACCGAGTTTGCAGGATTCAGCCTCCGAAGAGGCTGCGGCGCCGCTCGAACTCGATGATGATTCTGTGAAGCTCGCGCCTGGGCCGCCTCAGGTAGCATACGAATACGCGCCGAGCCCCAAGGACTCGTATGGGATTCGCTACGCCAGACGCAAATTGGCGATGCCGAAGGGTATGATGCGTGGAACTTTCGACGTAGTGACCGGCCGCGTATCGAACGAGAACACGACGACGATCAATTTCGGCGCCGCGGTCTCACCCGCGAAACACCTCGAAGTCGGGTTCTCACGGTACCGAATTGGAAGCTACCCGAACCCCGACGTTTTGCGTGCCCTTGGTGGTGACGGTCTGATTCCGATCGTCGCGCAGGGCCGGGACCTGATACCCGTTGGCTCGACCAACAACAGCGCGTTCGGCGACATGTTCGCCTACTTGCGTGTCGAGGCCCCGACCGAGCCGGATTCGGATAGGTATGCTGAGGCGCCCGCAACTTCGGTCTTGGATATTGCGTTCGATGTCGGCTTCCTGCTTCCCACGGCCTCGGAGTTCGGCCTTCTCTTCGGAGTTCCGATCCGCTTCCACGGCGGCGACGTCTTTGCGTTCGACGCTGGGCTGATGATCAACGTGGACAACATCGGCGGCGACGGAGGTCTCTTTACGTCCATTGCACTGCCTTGGAACCTCGTGTTCAGTGCCACCGACTTCTTGTTCGTGAAGCTCGACAGCGGCCTTGACGCTATCGGCGTGACGGAGGGCGATGCGCTCAAGGTATTTCCGGCAGGATTCGGCGTGGGAGGCACCGTCGCAGGCAAGCGAATCATGAGCGACATATTCGCCGCATTCTCGTGGCCGATCCTGGGCATAGTCGATGTACGGGGCGCCAACACCGACGTTTGGACGATCACCATTGGTACGAACTTGTACTCTCCGGTGCTCTTCTAGACCAAAGCCGCGCCCCAAACGCAAATCCTCGGAGGGACCCTGTCGCTGACCAAGAGCTTGCTGGACGGCGACTGCAAACTTGGCGTTGGCCCCGAGGATGCGGCTGGGTGAGTAGCGTCGTTTGGTGCGGACTCGCGGTCAGCGTCAGCGTCAGCGTCAGCTAGTGCTACCGCGCTTTGGCTTCGGAGCCACTGGGAAGATCCTTCGCTCTCCATCTTCCCGCGGCATCAACACCAACATCGCATCCAGTTTGATCTTCTTGCGCGTCCCGTTCGGGAGCTTGATGATGCAGACCCCATCGCCGGAGAGGCCTTCGATCTTGCAGAGGCCGAACTTCTGGTGCTCGATCCAGTCCCCTCGCACGGGCTTGGGCACCTCGGGGGCCGGCTCGGCACGTGCCGATAGTTCCGCAGCCACCGCCCAGGAAACGGCGGCCGGGCTCGGCTCCACTGCGGCCCGAACGCCGGTGTCCGGAGCCGCACCCTCGTCCACGTCCGCCCAAAGCTGAAGCCCTGTGGCCTCGTCGTCAGCACGCCGCAACTCGAGCTCGTCGAAACACTCGATTCGAAACTCGAGCGCGAACACCACCCCGTCTGCCACGTGCCCGCCATAGGTCGCGTCGCGCCCATCCTCGCGTAGCGACACCGTCGCATGGAGGTGCCAAAACGGCTCGCCGTCCCGGAGCGAGAGGTTGCCTTGCATCGACAAGAGCTCGCAGCGTTCGAAGCGGTGTGCGGCTTCATACCGGCGATCGACCTGGTTGTATTCCGTGAGGTCAATCCATTCGAATGCGCCGATCGCGCTCACCCACGCAGTTCGAAGGTCGTGCTCGTCCACAAGCCGGCGAAACGCGGTTTGAAGCGACTCCCCACGAAAGACGCGACCGAGGATCGTTCGCGAGGCCCGCGCTTCGACCGAAAGAGTTCCTTCGGGACCGGTCACGAGACCGCTTGCGTCAAGCGCTCTTCCTTTGCGTCGACCGCATCGACGAAGAGCTTGAAGTACTCACCGGCACTGAACAGCGCGAGGCCGAGGCTGATGTAGAGGAGAACCAAGCCAACGCCCGCAAAGTCGAAGGGGGTCTGATAGAAGCCGAAGTAGACGGTGTACGTCTGGTGAACGATCAGCATCAGGATCGCGACCATCTGGAGCGCGGTCTTGTCCTTGCCCGCGCGCATCGCGGCCATCACGACGCCCTCGCTCATGGCGATCGTCCGAAGAGCCGTGATCGAGAGCTCGCGTCCCAGCATGATGATCACCGCAACGACGCCGAGGAAGGGCAACCGCCCGAGGTACGCCAGCCAGATCAGAGTTGCCATCACGAGGAGCTTGTCGGCGAGCGGGTCGAGGAACTTCCCGAGCACGCTGATCTGCCCCCACCTGCGCGCGAGGTACCCGTCAATGAGGTCCGTCAACGCGGTCCCGATGTACAGAATCGCCGCCCAGAAATTCGACTTCGGAGTCCCCTCCCAAAGCAGAAACAGCACTCCAGGGATGAGCGCGATGCGCAGCATCGTCAGGAGGTTGGGCAGATTGATCGCGTCGTCGCGGATGGACGTTCGCTTCGGGGTGGCCTCTTCCATGGGGCGAGGTGTACCCCAGGATGGGTGTCCCGTCTGCTAGCGATCGACATGCTCCTTTAGGGCTAAACTGGGCGGCGTCTCCGATGCCGCCAGATGCTTGCATTGAAATCCATGTATCGACAGACTTCGGAGCCCGGATGTTGGAAGTCACTCGGAACGTCGCCGAGCGCGCGCGAAGCACGCTCGGGGTCACGATACAAAACCTAGCTATCCAGGACGCGATCGCTCTGGCGTTTCACGCATACCTGTTTGTGCGGGTCACCATCGCGCCGGACAGCCCCGACGCGACGGTCGCGCGGCGCATGGCCTTGGCGCTCCTCGTGGTGACCGCCTGCTCGATGGTCCTCACCCGCGGCGAGGTCATCCGCGGCCAACGAGCCCGGGCGCTGACCTATCGTATCGGTCTGTTCCTCCCGATGGTGCTCTCGTATTTCGAGATGCGGGTGCTTCTCCCCGCCCTCCAGCCGGACCTGATGGACCACCGGCTGTTCGCCATCGACCTCTGGCTTCTCGGGACGACTCCGTCGGTCTGGATGGAGGGCTGGAACACGAGGCTGGTCGTCGAGTGGCTGTCCTTTTGCTACTACACCCACTTCTTCCTGCTGATCGTCATGCTGATCCCCGCGCTCTTCTTTGGCAGGGGAAGGCGCCTTCAGGAGCTGATGGCCGGCGGCATGCTGGTCATCGCGGCCGGACACTTCCTCTACACCATCGTTCCGGGGGTAGGCCCTTACGCTACCCTCGCCTTCGCCGAACCGTTAGACGGCGGGTTCTGGTGGCAACAGGTCGAGGTGACTGTCGCCACCGCGGGGGCGCAACTCGACATCTTCCCCTCGCTGCACACCGCATGGCCCGCGTACTTCACGCTCCATACCTTTGCGAACCGCGACTATCCGCCGTTCGGCGTGCTCTGGCCGATTCTCGGGTTCATGACGATCAACATCGTCATCGCGACGCTGTTCCTTCGATGGCATTGGTTCATCGACGTCGCCCTCGGCTTGCTCCTCGCCTTCGCGGCACGCCGATTCGCGGTCGCGGTCGCTAGCCGGGAGGAACAACGCGGGGGCCTCTACGATGGGCGCCAGCCCATCTGGGAACGCCTCTAGCGGCCCTTCGAGAATCGCCCTGCGTCCCGCAGGAGGGAATCAGGCAGCGGGATTTCAGGCGCGTCGTCCATCGCACGGACCCGTCGCCGAATGAACCAAATGAGCCCGCCGATCATCATGAGTGGCACCACCGTGAGAAAGATGGTGGTATCCACGAACGCCTGACGGTTCTCTTCGAGCGGAGATGCGCACGAGGGGCATGCCGACGCGGAATCTGCGAGGCACGCCACAGTCGCGGCGACAAGAGTCACCCAGACGCGAGCGCGGTGCGTCACAGGTACACCTGCCAGTAGAGAATCGGCCATACCCCGACGACGAAGTACCAGACGATCTGGGCCGGCCAGAACGTGAAACGGTCGAGCTCGTCGTGCGACAGCTTGCGGTACGTGTAAAGCAAGATGATGAAGCCTGCGACCACGTGCAAGGCGTGCGCGCCAACGAGGAGATAGAAATAGCCGCCGAGCTGGCCGGAGGTGAGCGTCAGGCCCTCACCGATCAGCGCCACCCACTCTGCGCCCTGAAACAGTACGAAGAAGGCGCCAAGTGCGATCGAAATCCCGAGCAGCCGCTTGGTGTTGGGCGCGTCTTTCTTGAACGCGCGGTTGGCGAAGTAGAGGGCCACGCCGCTTGCGAGGAGCGCCGCCGTATTGAGCGCCGTCTCTTCGACCGGCAAGCGGGGCTGCCCAGGAGGTGGCCAGCCACCGATCGCGTTGCTCTTGCCGATGACGAACGCGCTGATGAGGC
>JBATLA010000025.1:0-2572 GCA_049669945.1 Polyangiales bacterium
GCCCCCAGTTCGCTCCGGCTCCGATATTTGAACCGGTGGATCGCATCTGCAATCGGCCCGCCATATTCGAACACGGCACTCAGGCTTGCAGCCGGTTCGAGCAACGACTCACAAGCGGCACAGAAGACGCGAGAGCACAACTCCTCACAGCCGACACACCGGGCCGGAGCCACGAGCTGAACGAAGCCTTCCAAGAAGTGACGCACTCCCGGTTATCGGCCACCGAACGCCCACGTTGCGCACGACTAGTGATCGTACGGCTCGCCCCGCAAGATCGAGAACGCCCGATAGACCTGCTCCGCGAGCACCAACCTTGCGAGCCGATGCGGGAGCGTCATCGCCGACATCGACAGCCGAAGGTCCGCCTTCTTCGAGATTTCCTCTGGCAGCCCGTAGGCCCCGCCGATCAGGAATACCACCGTTTGCACGGACTCATTCTCGGCCCGCGAGATCCATTTCGCGAGGCCGTGACTGCTCAGCACCTTCCCGTCTACCTCCAACGCCACCACCCGCGAACGGTCCGGAATGTTTCGCGCGAGGCGGTCGCTGACCTCCGTCTCTTTCCCATCCTTGAGCTCGACTTCTTCGAGCTTCGCGTATCGCCCAATTCGCGCGTAGTAGTCGCCGAGGAGAGACCGCAGCTCGCGGTCCTTCGCTTTCCCAACGGCGATGATTCGTACGCGCACGACGCGAGGGCCTACGGAAAGACGAAACCCTCGTCGGCCTGCTGGCCTTCGAACTCCACCCGATCCGCGTCGAGCCAAAGACCCTCGATATCGTAGAAGCCGCGCGTCTCCTGATGAAAGATGTGCACGACGACATCGCCGAAATCGAGTAGGACCCAACTGCCCTGTGGAAGCCCTTCGACCCCGGAGCAACGTGTCCCGTGCTTGAGCTTGAGGTCCTCTTCGATGCCGCGCGCGATGGCCGCCACTTGGCGATCACTTCGCCCGCTCATCACGACGACGTAGTCGGTGTAGTCCACCTTTCCACGCACATCGATGATCTCGATTCTCCCAGCCTTCTTGTCGAGCGCTGCCTCGGCGATCAACAAGGCCAGCTCTTCACCGACTTTGGGATCGCTCGTAGGGGGACTCGGGTTTGTACTCAGTTGTGCGCCTTGTGCTTGTTTGGGCAAATTCTGCGTTCTCCTTACTGTCGGACTTGTCCTTGTCCTTGGCCGACCCATTTGAGCGTACACAGCTCAGCCAGACCCATTGGACCATAAGCATGAAGCTTGGTTGTTGAAATCCCGATCTCGGCGCCGAGGCCGAGGGCGAATCCATCATTGAACCGAGTCGACGCGTTGACGAGGACCAAGCTTGCATCGACTTCGCGTAACCAGCGATCGGCATTGGCGTCGTCCTTCGTGACGATCGCTTCGGTGTGATTCGAACCATGCTTGGCGACATGTTCGATGGCGCCGTCGATGCCGTCGACCACGCCGACGTTCAAGATCAGGTCGAGGTACTCGGTATCCCAATCCGCCGCGGACGCCCGCTTGACTCCATTGAGGTGTGATGCGGCGCGCTCGTCGGCGTGTATCTCGACGCCCTCATTGCTCATCGCAGCACCGAGCTGCGGCAAGAACGTCGACGCGATGCTCTCGTCGACGAGGAGGGTTTCCATCGAGTTGCACACGCCCGGGCGCTGAACCTTCGCATTCAACGCGATGTCCAATGCCATTTTGGGGTCGGCCGTGCGATCGACAAAGACGTGACACACACCTTTGTAGTGTTGGATGACAGGAACTCTTGCGTGCTCGGCAACGAACCGAATCAATCCTTCTCCGCCTCTCGGTATGACCATGTCGACGATACCATCAAGGCCGATCATTACCAAAGTCGCTTCTCGATCCGTGGTTGGCAAAAGTGTGACACTTTCCGGAGGTAGCCCTTCCGCCCCGAGCGCGTCGGTGAAGATCTTGGCGATCGCCGTATTGCTATGGAAGGCCTCTTTGCCTCCGCGAAGCAGGACGGCGTTGCCGCTCTTCAAGCAGAGCGATGCCGCATCCGCGGTGACATTTGGGCGCGATTCGTAGATGATTCCAATGAGGCCGAGAGGTGCCCGCATCTTGGAAACCCGCAAGCCGTTGTCGAGGACGCGCTGCTCGACGACGCTGCCAACCGGGTCAGGGAGCGATGCAACTTGATCGACGCCGTCGGCGACCCCATCGAGGCGCTTTCGATCGAGCGCGAGGCGATCGAGCATCGCCTTCGAGAGCCCCATCTCGGCCGCGGCGGCCATGTCTTTGCGGTTGGCTTCGAGCACACGATCGCCCGCCTCAGCACGCAGCGCTTCCGCGGCGCGCCGCAACACAGCGTCTTTCTTCTCGGTGCTAGCGATCGCAAGGACACGCGCGGCCTCCTTGGCTCGCTCGGCCAGGCCCGTCACGAGCGTGGTCAGGTCGTCACTCATAGCCCGTGACGGTAGCACCTTTTGTACGAAGCGGGAGTCGCCCGCTTAGGCCCCGTTTTCGGTCATCACGATGTCGTCGCGATGCACAACCTCGTCACCAACGTGGCTGCCCACCCGCTCTGCGATCTGCTGGCTGTGCCCGCCCGCGAGGAGC
>JBATLA010000026.1:0-4956 GCA_049669945.1 Polyangiales bacterium
GAGCACCTCTGTTCGATACCCTTGGACGGTCCGCGCGGGATGCCCAGCATTGCGCCGATCGAGATCGACGCCGACGCGCCGCTGCCGGCCTGGGCGCCTCCGAGCCGCATCGTGGGCGGCTTCCATCTCGTCCGAACCGTCGGAACCGGCGCCGTTGGCTCTGTGTTCATCGCCCGCCGGGTCGAAGACCGCCAGGACGACACCGCGCCCCTCTTCGCGCTCAAGGTGCCAGACTACTCTGCCGCCGCCGCACGCACGCTCTCCGAGGAGGAGTTCTTGCGGCTTTTTCGAGAGGAGGCGGGCGCACTGCTCGCGCTCCCGGAGCACCCGAACATCGCGCGCTTCGTGACCTTCGACGCCGGCGCGAGCCCCAAGCCCATCTTGGTGATGGAGCTCGTCGAGGGCCCGAGCGTCGAACGCATGCTCGAGATGGGAGACCTCTCGCTTACACGTGCACGCGAGCTGCTGCTCGGGGTAGGCGCAGGCCTCGACGCAATGCACGAGGTCGGGGTTGCACACCTCGACCTCAAGCCATCCAACATCATCGTCTGCAACGCGGACGCAATCACCGGAGTTGGTCAGCCGCCAAAGCCCGTACTCGTCGACTTCGGCCTCGCGGGGAAACACCTCCGACCCGGCTGCGGCACTGCCAACTACGGCGCCCCGGAGATCTGGAGCGGGGGTAACACCTCGCATGCCATCGCGGCCGACGTCTACGCATTCGGATGCCTCATCTTCGAGGCCTACACCGGCAAGACACTCTTCGACAGCGTCTCGGAGGACGCCATGATCACGCAGCACGTGACACACGACGGAGACCCAGAGCCAGTCCGCGCGCTGCTCGAACGAGCCGAGACACGGGAGCTCGGGGCCCTCGTCGCACGTTGCATCCGCCGCGACCCGGCGAGCCGCATCACCATGCGCCAAGCACGGCAGTTCCTCGCCAACCTTTCGATTGGCGAGGAAAACCCGAACTGGCCCGTGCGAATCGCGAGCTGATTCGGCTACTCGGTGGCGCCCTCGGCAGGTTGCGCGCCACCTTCCGGTGCCGGCTCCTCCTCGGACTCCACCATGTGGAACTCCACGCGACGGTTCTGCGCGAGCTCTTCCTTGGTCTTGGCGTCCGGCACGAGCGGTCGCGTCGGGCCAAAGCCCTCGGAAACCAGCCGCGCCTTGTCGACCTTGCCACGCCCGATCAGGTAGCGAACCACCGTGTTGGCGCGCGCCTTCGACAGTCGCATGTTGAGCTTGAGACCGCCGGTCGAGTCGCTATGGCCCTCGACACGGATCTGCTCGATCTCCGGGTGTGCGTTGATGACCGCAGCCACGTTGTCGAGCAGCGCAAACGAGCGCTTCTGGAGCCTCGCGCTGCCCGTCTTGAAGTACACCTTCTCGAGAATGTCGAGGCGGCCGGCGCCGATCACGACGAGCTGTGCTGCCTGGCAACCGTGGTTCTCGACCGTACCCGGCTCGTCCGGGCAGTTGTCGACGCGGTCAGGGACGCCGTCGCCATCACGATCGGGATCCGGACATCCGTTGTTCTCCGGCGGGCCGGGCTGGTTCGGACACTGGTCGTCTACATCGAGGATGCCGTCACCGTCGTTGTCGGGGTCCGGACATCCGTCTTCGTCCTGGAAGCCATCGATGTCCTCTGCGTCGAGCGGGCAACCATCGTCGACATCGAGCACGCCGTCACCGTCGTTGTCGAGATCCGGGCAGCCATCCTCGTCCTGGAATCCATCGAAGTCTTCAGCCTCGTTGATGCACTCGTCGACGTCATCGAGGATGCCGTCGCCGTCTGCGTCGCCGATCTCTGGGTCACCGGGCATCGTGAAGCCAATCACGCCACCGAACCGCCAGTCGGGCGCACCATAGCCAGGCGCGACGCCCGCGCTACCCATCGCGCCAACCATGAATCCCTTGGGATGCAGGTACTTGAAGCCGCCCAGCACCTCGACCGGCGTCTCCTCGCGAGTCCAAAACTTCACGGTGCTGTTGGCGGCCGTTCGGCCGAACGCCTCGGCGGACACCATGAACTTGTCGTTGGCGAACATCAGCAAGAGACCACCGCCAAACGTGAACTCGTTGCCGACGAAGAGGTTGTCGGTCACCGCCTGGCCCTTCGTGCCGAGCTTGTAGCCAGCCTGAATCGGAATGCGGACCACGTCGCCCGCGTTGAAGGTCATCAACAGCTCGAACCAACCGCCAAGGTAGGGACTCGTGTCGACTTGCCCCTTGTAGGACTGAACGTTGTCCGCGAGGGACCCCGTGTTGACGGTCATCGTGGCCTGAAGGCCAAGCTGGAAGACGTCAGCGCGCGTTCCGAAGAGGTTACCGCGAGCGCCGAAGTACACATCTCCGAGTCCGCCGCCGTTCGGAAGCAAGTAGGCGAACTCGCCCATCGCGCCGCCGGGAAGGCCGCTCGCCGCACTGGACCCCGCGTCAACGATGAAGTGATACGGGACGTCCATGTAGATCACGAGGTGATCGAAGAGGCCCAGGTTCCAAACCAAGTGCCCCGTGAGCTGCCGATGCACGACATCCGCTCGAATGTCGGTGCCGGCTTGCTGGAAGACGAGCTCGTCGTCGCTGTAGTCCATGTACACCATGAAACCAAACCGCTTGTGGCCTTGGCCGTCGGCTGTGCTCGTCGCGAAGCCGTCCGTTGCGAGCTCGGCGGGGCGAAACTGGTTCAGGTCGATCTGCGTGGATTGGGCGGAAGCGCCGGACGCGGCACCAACCATACTCAGACACGTCACCAGTAGCGCCGCGACCCTACCCCGGTTGCGCATTCTCAGGTCATCGCTCTTCTTCACGCTCTCCTCCAATATGTCCTCACGGCGAGCCGAAGCCCCCGATCTGTGGATAAGTGTTGCTTCTACCAACATCCCCGTAAAAAAAGCGGAGAATCTTCGTGCCTCGGAGAGCGACCGAAAAGCCGCTGATACAGAAAGAATCCGCTAGGATCAGATTGATGTCCGCCAAGACTCGCTACCGCACCGCACCTGAACCGATGTCGGGGACGCCCCCGGGGATTCCGTACATCGTCGCCAACGAGGCAGCCGAGCGATACAGCTTCTACGGCATGCGCGCGATCTTGGTCGTCTTCATGACCAAGTTCCTCATGAACGCGCAGGGCGAGCTCGACGTCATGACGGACGAGCAGGCCAAGGCTTGGTTTCACGCCTTCGTGACGGCGGTCTACACGTTTCCCATCGTCGGCGCGATCCTCTCGGACGGGTTCCTCGGCAAGTACCGAACGATCATGACACTCTCGATCGTCTACTGCCTCGGGCACCTGACGCTGGCCATCGATGACACGAGAGTGGGCTTGGCGATTGGGCTTGGCCTCATCGCGATGGGCTCGGGCGGGATCAAGCCGTGTGTGTCCGCGCACGTCGGGGATCAGTTCGGCCAAACCAACGCTCATCTCCTCACGAGGGTGTTTGGCTGGTTCTATTTCGCGATCAACGTGGGCGCGCTCGCGTCGATTCTCTTTGCCGAGCCCTTGCTCCATCGGTTCGGTCCTTCGGTGGCGTTCGGCGTGCCAGGCGTATTGATGGCGATCGCGACGCTCGTGTTCTGGCTGGGTCGAAACAAGTTCGCGCACATCCCGCCAGACCGGAAGGGTCTCATCCGGGACGTCTTTGGCAACAACGCCGAAGGGCTGCGTGCGCTCGGGCGGCTGTTTATCATCTACGCGTTCATCGCGATGTTTTGGGCGCTGTTCGATCAGCAGGGATCGGCATGGGTGCTTCAGGCCCAGCGGATGGACCGACACTTCATCATCGACTGGGACCCCTCGCAGGCGCAGTGGCTCAACCCCGCACTCGTTCTCTTGTTCATTCCGCTGTTCAATCGGGTCATCTACCCGGCGTTCGACCGTATCTGGCCGCTGACGCCGCTCCGGAAGATCTCGCTGGGGCTACTTCTCACGGTCCCCGCGTTCCTCTTGCCCGCGTGGCTCGAAGCGCGGATCGACGCGGGTGAGAGCGTCAACATCGCTTGGCAATTTGGCGCCTACGTCCTGATGACCGCCGCCGAGATCCTCGTATCGATTACGGCGCTCGAGTTCTCCTACACACAGGCCCCGAATCGGATGAAGTCGCTCGTGATGGGCGCGTTTTTCTCGAGCGTTGCGCTCGGCAACCTCTTCACGGCGGCCGTCAACGTCTTCATCCAGAACCCGGATGGAACTAGCTCGCTCGACGGCCCCAGCTACTACCTGTTCTTCGCCGGCGCCATGGCGGTGACCGCCGTGCTCTTCATCCCAGTCGCGATGTGGTTCAAAGAACGGACCTATATCCAGGACGAGGTCACAGTGGAGGCATTGCCGTGACCATCCTCGACGAAGCGCGCGCCTGGGTTGAACGCGACCCGGATCCCGACACGCGCGACGAGCTTCAGGCGCTGATCGACGCGAACGCGACCGACGCGCTGCAAGAGCGGTTCTCGGGAACACTCGAGTTCGGGACCGCCGGCTTGCGCGGGCTCTTGGGTGCGGGGCCCAATCGCATGAATCGTGTGACGGTGTCCCACGCGACTGCAGGCTTGTGCGCGTGGCTCCTCCATGCGGTGCCGGAGGCGTCGACCCGGGGGATTTGTGTTGGACGGGATGCAAGGCCCAAGAGCGATGTGTTCGAGCGAGACGTCATCGAGGTCGCTGCCGGCGCGGGAATTCCGGTGTTCGTGTTCACCGATCTCGTGCCCACGCCGATGCTGGCCTTTGCGGCGCTCCGCCTTCGGACCGCCGCGGGCGTGATGCTCACGGCTAGTCACAATCCGCCGGGCTACAACGGATACAAGGTGTACTGGGAGAACGCCGCGCAGATCATCCCTCCGAACGATGCCGGCATCGCTCGACAGATGGCTGCGGCCGCGACCAAGCCGATAGCCCGCATGCCACTTGCCGAGGCGCGCGCGGCAGGCTTGCTGCGGGAGATCGACGGGCTTCGC
>JBATLA010000027.1:0-3454 GCA_049669945.1 Polyangiales bacterium
GCAACGTGGGCGTCGCTCAGCCTCGACGCACCGACCCGCAGAGCAGTCGACGCGGGAGTCGGCCAAGGTATCGTCGCCCTCCACGCGGCCGCGGCTGACCCGAGCGCACTCCCTGGCGTAACGGCCCGCGTCGATCACGGATGGCAAGGGGTCGACGGGATCTTTGGTGGCGGCTCGGCGATGCGGTCGAAGTACCTGGCTCGCGCTGCCGCTGCGATGATCGGCCTCTATGGCAACGACACCGTCGAAGCCTACTATCCCATCGCAAGCTCAGATGGTGCAGGACGCCCACTCGATGGCGCGAAGCACGACTACAAGATCCATTTCGAGAAGGGCGAAATGCCCCAGGTCGACGCGTTCTGGTCGATGACGATGTACAGCCTGCCCGACCAGCTGATGGTCGCGAACCCGATCGGACGGTACTCGATCGGCGATCGCTCCAAGCTCCGGTACGCCAAAGACGGGACGCTGACGATCTACGTTCAGCACGAATCGCCGGGAAAGAACCTCGAAAGCAACTGGCTCCCGGCCCCGGACGGCCCCTTCTCGTTGCAGTTCCGCATGTATCTGCCCAAGCCCGAAGCGCTGGACCCGCTGTACCTGCCGCCCGCGGTGGAGGCTGTCAGGTGACGGCGACCGTCTAGTCGGTATCCCACTGAGGGAGTGGCTGGCTCTTCCGAACGAACGAAATCGCGTTCGTGCCCGAGCGACCCACCATGACGGCCTCGATCAGCGGCGGATGCACGCTCTTGCTCGCTGCATGCCACTCGACGATGAAATTCGCGCCGGAACCCCCGCTCGCGTCGTGCCTCTCTATCAAGAACTCGATGGTCTGGAGCGGTTTGAGCTTGATCAGGCGATCGATCTTCCGCTTCGAGAGTTTGCCGTTGGTGTCGTAGTAGTCGGCCCTGCTGACGTAGACTGGATCGTTGGGGTCCACGTTGCGAATGCTCAGAGTCGTCTCGAGCAGGTACGGGCGACCGCCGTCGTAGTAGATGTGGGAGTACACAGGAACGTACGCCGCCTCACGCACGCGAAGCGTGGTCGGGTCGACTCCCTTCGCCTCGTACTGGTCGAGCTTCGGTTCCACGAATGCCCGGGCCGTTTCGTTCTTGACGCGCGCCTCGATGGCACCGAGCCGCGCCTCGGTGTTGCTCCTGCTCTGCGTGTAGACGAACGCCATGAACGCAATGGTCAGCAAGATCAGCACCCGAACGCCGTGCTCCATCAGCCAGAGCAGCCATTCGGGGTGTTGTTGTCTATCAGTCACGAAGCACTCCTCACGCCATCTGCCCGCTCGGTATCGCACCAATCCCGGCCTCCCCGCAAGGCCCGAGCCAAGACGCTTGAGAGGTGCCGCATGCGTGTTATGAGGAAAGTCGCTCCCGGGTCGTCTAAGGGCAGGACAACAGGCTTTGGACCTGTGAATGGTGGTTCGAATCCACCCCCGGGAACCATCGTCGTCATGCGTACCGAGTTCTCAATCCTCCTCATCTTTGTCCTCGGATTTTCGTCGAGTTGCCAAAAAGGTGATGCGACCGAAGGCGCCTCGAGCCCAAATGAGCTCGCGCCCCCCGCGCTCGACTGCAACCACGACCTCGCATCAAGCGGTTTGGCGAAGCACAGCTGGCCCTACCCAATCGACCATCGCGACCTCCGCTGGACCGGCAAGTACGAGAAGGTGAAGCTCAAGCTGAAGCCGACGCATGCGGCCTTCGTGACGGCCACCCTCAGCTTCCGAGCGGGCGACCTAATCGAGGTGCTCGACAGCGAAGTGATGATTACCAAGCCCCGCCGTCTCCTTGCCAAGCGCGACCTGTCCGTGAAGCGAAAGGTCATGAGCCAGGGAATCGAGGTCGAGCGCGAGTTCTTCATCGCGAAGGCGGGCGAACCCGTGAGCTTCCTGTTCTACAATTCCCGCGGGCATTGCATGGTGGACACCGACGACGGACCCGCTTGGATCCCTTGCACACTGGATGACACGTTCGAGGGTTTGAGCGCCGAAAGGCCGTTCGCCTGCGAACAGCAGTGGTGGATCCAGACGCAGAGGAGCAGGGCCGACAAAGGCTGGATGGTGGTCAGACCGGATCGGGTCGAGAGGGTCGGCCCGCCTCTCGACGCAACCAAATGAACGTCTCCTGGTTCCCCTTGGGGCCCGTGATGACGCTGTCACCCTGGGCGCAGAGCTCGAAGCCAAGCCTCTCGGCCGCCTGGATAGTCGATGCGATCGCGACCTGACGAGCTTCGGGGTCGCGAACCACACCACCCTTGCCCACTTTGTCCTGACCGACTTGGAACTGGGGCTTGACCAGCGCGATGACCTCGCCGTCGGGCTCGAGCAGCGCGAGGGCCGCCGGAAGAAGCTTCTCTAGACCGATGAACGAGGCGTCGATCACGACCAGGTCGACCGATTCCGGGAGGTCGCCTTCCTTCAAATGCCGCGCGTTCGTCCGCTCCATCACGACGACCCGCCCGTCTTGCCGAAGCCTGTTGTGGAGCTGACCGTACCCGACATCGATTGCGAATACCTTGGCGGCGCCTCGCTGGAGCAAGCAATCAGTGAAGCCGCCCGTCGACGCCCCGAAGTCGGCAACGGATCGACCGGCAGGATCGTAGCCAAACGTGTCGAGCGCGCCGGCGAGCTTCACCCCGCCCCGCGACACGAACGGATGGTCAGGCTCCCGCACCTCGACAGGCGCCGACTCCTCGAGTGCCTCGCCGCTCTTTTCCACCCGGCGTTCTCCCGAGTAAACCTTGCCCGCAAGGATTAGCGCCTGGGCGCGGGAGCGCGACGGCGCCAGGCCTCGCTGGGTCAGCAACAGGTCGGCGCGGATCTTCGGCACGAGCGAAGATTGGACTAACTTCCTTTGAAAAGCGAACGGCGCTATCTTGTCGTCATGGCCCGCAGCGTTCTCTTGGTTCTCAGCGTAGGCTCGATTGCTTGGGCCTTACTTTCTCTGTTCGCAGGCTCCGTCCTGCCGGACTGGATGGGACTCTCGGGCTCCGAGCACGGGGAGCTCTACATCGAGTCCCTCGCGGTCAACGTCGGCATGTGGACGGCGCTCGGCATCTTCGGAATCCTCGGAGCGATGTTCCAGCGCCTGCGCCTCGCGGCGGCACTCGCCTTCTTGGTATGCGCGGGTGGAATCGGAGGGGGTCGCATCCTCGCCCTCGTTCAGGGAGCAAAGCCGGGGGTCTACACCGGCATCGCGCTCGCGCTCGAAGTCGCCATGGTCATCATGGCATCCGCTGCGTACGTGTCCGAAAAGTCGAGGCTCGCCCGGGAAGCCAAAGAGCTCAAAAAAGCAGAGAAGGCTGCGCTCGAAGCGGCGCTAGCAGCCGAGCATGCTGAGGCTTCCGAGCCCGACGCGTCTCCGTCCCCCGTACAGCAACCGTGACCCAAACCATCGCAGTGGTGCTCGCCGGAGCAGCGGTGGTGGCGCTAGGCGCGGGT
>JBATLA010000028.1:0-1638 GCA_049669945.1 Polyangiales bacterium
ACCCGAGGAGAATCAAGAGGACGCGAAACAGCCAAAGACGACTCTGGCTAATATCGGCAGTCGGGGTGTCTGACGAGTTCAAAGCCGTGAGAGTGTGAGGTTCCGGCGCGCTCATCGCAATAGTCGCGCTGGTCATCGTGGCCGCCGTGGCATCGCCGGGTGACGCTTAGTCGTTGATTCTGGCCTTCCGCTCGAGCACCGGCCTCTCGATAAACAGATAGGTGAGCGGAGATACTGCGAGAACGAGCGCAAAGCACACGAGCACTGTCCCAAATGCGCCTGGCGTCCACCCTTGAGAAATCTTGGGCGCCACCGCGTCCCAGCGATAGAACACTTCGAACATGATGGGGAAGTGGAGCAGGTAGATGGAGTAGGAGAGTATGCCCACAGCTCCGATCGCTCGGTTCGTGAGAAGCACGTGCAGGCGCAGGGGAGCTACCAACGTTGCCAGTAGTACGGACGCCCAGAGAAGCGCCTCGAGCACGTGCCACCAGTGCCAATCCCTTTCCGCTGCGTCGAAGCCCAAGAATGTCACTTCGCGTAGCAGGTAGCCAAGACACAGCAGCAAGGCTAACAACGCAACATCTCCGCCGCCCCAGCGCGCAAGTCTCCACTGTGAACAACGTTCGCGAATCCGCGTTCCGAACCGCTCGTAGACCCATGCTGCCCCGATACCGATCAGAAAAGCGGGGCCGCGCCCAAAGAGGTTGAAACAGAGGTACATGCTGAGCGGATCGCTGGTCAAACGAAGATAGATCCCGAGGTACACGAGCACTAGAATGAGAAGCAGCCAGCGGCCCAGCTTCGTGCGGAGCAAGAGCGTGGACGACGCCAACACGATGTAGAACTGGGCTTCAGTCGAGAGGCTCCACCAGACGTCGCTATAGGGGAACATCCTTGCGGTAGCGCCCGGGAAGGAGTCCAACAAGAGCATGTGCGGAATCGCCTTGGACAACAGCGAGCCGTCCGACTTGTCGAGCCACGAGAACAGGATCACGGCGAGCCAATAGAGCGGCAGAATCCGGAGGGCGCGGCGAGCGAGAAAGCGCCCTCGCGAAACTGGCCGGCCTCCCCTGGCCTCCGCTATGAAGGCTCTCGAAAGCAGGAACGCACTGAGGACGAAGAAGAGCGTAACGCCTGTGTGTCCCGCATGAACGAACGCTCCGAGAGGGGATACCCAGGTGCCGATCATGGGATGTCCAGTCGGGCTCAGGATTGCATCTGCGTGGAAGAGGAACACGAGTAGAATGGCGACACCGCGTAACGCCTCGAGCTGCGGCATGTAGTGGGCCGCGTCCCGAATTCCCGTGGGCGCCCGTGCGCTGCTTGGGGAGGACTGCATCTAAGGCGCCACGGTGGGGTCGCCGATCCTGAAGATCGCGTAGCGGCCGATCTTCGTTTCGGGCGAGTACAGCGATGCGACGAACTCGTTCAGCTCCTCGAATTCGCGCAGGAGCTCCATGCTGTCCTTCTTCGAGCCCGTGAGACCCACGTATCGATCCTCCGATGCCACGACAAACACATCGGGAGGTTGCGCTCGTAGCTCCCGCATGAGCTCGGCTTTGTACTCAGCGTTCCGCCACTCGGTGCGCAGCGGGAAGTTGTAGAGAAAACGGCTGACTGCGTGCCGTTGCGCGC
>JBATLA010000029.1:0-6871 GCA_049669945.1 Polyangiales bacterium
CTCGTTACGGGGACCTGCTTCGCGGCCACCGGGCAGCGCGTCGTTTGCGTCGACAAAGACGCGTCCAAAATCGAGCGCCTTCAACGGTTCGAGGTCCCGATCTATGAGCCGGGCCTCGAGGAGATGGTCAAGGAGCAGGCTGAGTCCGGCCGGCTTAGCTTCACGACGGATCTCGCGGCCGCAGTTCGCGACGTGGACTTGGCGTTCATCGCGGTGGGGACTCCGCCCACGCACGATGGAGAAGCGGACCTCAGCGCGGTATTCGCGGTGGCACAGAGCCTCGCCGAGCACGCCACGCACGATTTGGTGATCGTGATGAAGAGCACCGTGCCTGTCGGGACCAACGCGCAAGTGCAGAAGCTCGTTGCAGACGCAGCGCACGACATCCAAGTGGCGTCGAATCCGGAGTTCCTCAAAGAGGGCGGCGCGATCAGCGACTTCATGTACCCCGACCGCATCGTCGTGGGCGTGCGTCCAGGCAACCAGCGCGCTCGGCGATTGATGGACAGGGTGTACCACCCGCTCAACCTCTCGAGCACGAAAATCGTTTGGATGAACCCGGAGAGCGCCGAGATCACCAAGTACGCTGCGAACACGATGCTCGCCATGCGCATCTCCTTCATGAACGAGCTGGCGGTCTTGTGTGAAGAGGTCGGCGCCGACGTGCAGAGCGTCCGAATGGGGGTCGGAAGCGATCCGCGTATCGGTCCTCAGTTCCTCCACGCCGGCCCTGGCTACGGCGGCTCTTGTTTTCCGAAGGACGTGAAGGCGTTGGTGGCGGTTGCGCGCCGCTACGGGATCGAGCTCGAGCTCGCCGATGCGACCAACCGCGTGAACGTTCGCCATCGGAGCTTCGTAGTCCGCAAGCTCAAAAAGCACTTTGGCAGCGACCTCGCTGGGAAGCGCGTAGCGATTTGGGGGCTTGCGTTCAAGCCCGGCACGGATGACATCCGTGAGTCGCCGTCGATCACGACGATCGAGTTCCTGCTCAACGAGGGATGCGAGGTCGTGGGTCACGACCCCGAGGCGATGGCGAACATCAAAGAGATGTTCGGCGATAGCGTCAAGCTGGTCGACGATGCCTACGACGCCGTCAAAGACGCCGACGCGCTGCTTCTTCTGACGGAATGGCGCGAGTACCAGTATCCCGAGTTCGAGCGCATCGCGCAGCTGATGCGCACGCCCGTGGTCCTCGACGGCCGCAACATCTGGGGGACCTACAAACTTGGCGAGCAGGGCTTCGAGTACGACGGCGTCGGGATTCAGTCCGACACGGTTTAGCGAGCCATGTGCGGCCGCTACACGCTGGCGTGTCCGGACCGAGACGCCCTCATTGCGGGCCTGCCGTACGATGAGTTCAGCGAGACCCGGATCGCCTTCCGCCCGCGTTACAACATCGCGCCGGGGCAGCGAAGCCCCGTGGTATATCTGGGTGATGCCGGAGCGGTGCTCGACGATGCGCAGTGGGGCTTCGGCCGCGCGACGGGCGGCATCACGATCAATGCGCGTTCCGAGACCGCGAGTCGAACGGCGATGTTTCGGGATGCGTTCCGCGCAGGACGCTGTCTCGTGCCTGCGAACGGGTTCTTTGAATGGCGCAGGGAAGGGCATGTGAACCAGCCCTACCTCTTTCGAAAGGAGCAGGGAGAGCTCTTCCTGATGGCGGGACTTCGTCAGAGGGACCGATACGTCGTGCTCACGTGTGAAGCCGACGACAGCGTCGCCGACATCCACGACCGTATGCCGGTGCTCCTCGATCCCAGCGATGCTCGGGCGTGGCTCGACGAGGGCAGGATCGGAAAGGCACCGCGCCTCGTACGCACCGCGGTCTCACCAAGAGTCAACCGAATCGAAAACGACGACCCTGCCTGCCTCGAAGAGGTGCCGCAAGAGTCGTTTGATTTCTAGCAATATCGGACCCACGTGGCTGCATGTGGTGCGGAGCAGTAGCTGAACTGCCTGCCTGGTTGGTTTTGTTACATCCGACCCACCCACCCCCACCCGTAGTCCTCCCTCCGCGGCGGTCGCTGCGCTCCGCCTTGGCGGCGCTGCGCGCCGGGCTTCGCCGTTCCGGCTCGCACCCCGCATGTCTTGAGACATGTCAGTGTCAGTGTCTGTTGCGGCGCGTCTCTTCGACGACCTCAGCTTCGACGACGTCGCCCACTCGCACCCGCGGCCGGTCGCGATCGGCGATCTTTCGAGACGCCGCGTCCACGAGAGCATCGACGCCAATCTGAATGGCTCGATCCACCTCCTTGCGGACCTGCTTTTCCCAGTTTCCTCGTCGGCGCTTCGCGATTCGCCTTCGCGCTCTCGCTCGAAGGCGGGCGCGGTCGGGAATGAGGGCACGGCGGGCGCCGAGGGCGAGCATGATGCCCCAGCCACCAAGCACCCACTGCACCCACCAGTCGGGGCCCGACATGATGTCGATCAGAAACAGGCCCGAGTTGACGACCACGAATGTGTAAATGCTCTGGAGGAAGCGCTTCTTTCGATAGCCGACGATGCGCTCTTCCTCCGCGCGGAGCTCACGTTCTTCCCCGATTTGACGCGCGGCTGCCTCGACGTCGTCCGCGTCGATGCCGGCCTCGACGGCCGAGGCGACGAGGTCCGCATGGGAGAGCGTTTCGAGCGGCTGAGTCTCGAGCGCCCTCCGTAGAATCTCTTCGACCTCGTCTCGCGTGTACTGCGTCACCCTCAGATGGTGTCCCAGCTAAACCCTTCGGCTTCGAAGGCAGCGTCGGCGAGGCCCTTCATGATCTCGTCGTCATTGACGTCGATGCGACGGAAGTTGTGCTTGATGCGGAACTTCGCCTGCCGGGTGAAGGCCTTGAGAATGTCGATCTCGAGCGCAGCACCATCGACGCCCTTGGCGTCGATCGAGGCTTGGACGCGGCTGATCGTCGAAGCGAGGACGAACAAGTCGATCATGATCTCGGCGAGACGGTGGCTGGCGAACTGCTTGCCAATGATTCCCTTGCCATGCTTACGAAGGATCTTGTCGGTTGCCTGCGCAAGGTAGCGGGTCTCATCTTCGAAGACAGCGGCTTGTTCCTGAATGGCCGGGTCGAGATTCGAGAACTTGGCTTGGCTGCCGACACCGGTCCGAAGAGCCGCGTGTTTGCGTGCGTAGTCAGACAGAACGCCGAAGCCCTTGATCGGTTCGTTGAAGATGCCCTTCATCGTTGCGGAGAGCTCTTGGAGCTGGCTAGCGACGTCGTTCATCGCGGTGAGCGCGATGAGAAGCCGAAGAATCTCGTTGGTTCCCTCGAAGATGCGGTTGATGCGACAGTCGCGAACCACGCGCTCGTACGGGTACTCACGCATGAACCCGTTTCCGCCCGCAATCTGCAGGGCTTCGTCGGCAGTTCTCCAGAGACGTTCCGAGGCGTAGACCTTCGAGATCGCCGCTTCGACCTGGTACTCCTGGTACCCGGCGTCGATGAGCCCGCCAACCATGGTCACGGCCGCCTCGGCGGTGTAGCAATCGATCATCATCCGGGCGACCTTCTTCTTGATCAGGCCGTAGCTCGAGATCTGCTTTCCGAACGTCTTGCGCTCGTTGGCCTGCATGGTCGCCATCCGGATCAGGTTCTTCATCGCGCCGACGGAACCTCCACCAAGTCCGGTTCGGCCGCTGTTCAAGATCGCCATTGCAACCTTGAAGCCCTGGCCGACATCTCCGAGGACGTTGTTGTTCGGCACTCTCACGTTGTCGAGGTGCACCGTGGTGGTCGAGCTCGCGCGAAGGCCCATCTTGTCTTCGTGTGGACCGATGCTGACGCCCTCCATGTCCTTCGTGACGATGAAGCCGGTCATCTTGCCGCGGCCGCCTTCTTCCGGAGTCTTCGCAAAGACCGTGAAGAAGTCCGCGATGCCACCGTTGGTGATCCAGAGCTTGTTGCCGTTGAGGACCCAATCGTCGCCGTCCTTGACGGCGGTGGTCATCACTGCCGCTGCGTCAGAGCCGGCGCCGGGCTCGGTTAGACAGTAGGCGGCGATCATCTCGCCCGACGCGAGCTTCTCGTAGTAGCGTTCCTTCTGGTCGTCCGTGCCGAACAGGAGGAGGCCCCGCATGCCGATCGAGCTGTGGGCGCCGATCGTGACTGCGACCGAGGCGTCGTACTTGGCGACCTCCTGCAAGGTTCGCGAGTACGCCATGTTGCCGAGACCCATTCCGCCGTGCTCTTCGGGGATGACCAGGCCGAACATCCCGAACTCCTTGAGCTCGTCGATGAAGTCCTCGGGTAGCTCACCCTCGGCATCCCATTTCCGGAAGTCCTCCGCACGAGGACCCAAGAGCCCCTCGAGCGCGCCGGAGATGTCCCCGAGCGTTTCCTTCTCCGCGTCGGACACGGTGGGGAAGGGGAAGAGGACGTCTTGTTCGATGCGCCCCATGCAGAGGGATCGCATGAAGCTGGTGGTGTCTTTGTCGGCCACTGAGCGCTCCTTTTGTCGAGGAGGGCCATCATGCACGGCGGCAGGCCGCGCGTCCATGCCCTCAGGGCGAGAAGCTTAGGGTCAATCTGGGGCAGCTTCCACAACGAAAAAAGGCCGCCTGCGTCTGCAGGGCGGCCGTTCTTCATGCGTGCTCGCGGATGCGAGCCGCGTGCTACTCCACTGGTTCCGACGAAGCGGTGGCCGAGGAGTCAGACTTGTTCTTGTTCTTTCCGAGGACGCCCCAGAAGGCCGTGCCGGCGCCGAGACGCCAAGCGAAGCCTGTCCCTGTGACATTCCCGAACCGAATGCCCGGACCGAGGTCGAAGAAGAACCAAGGAGCGACCTTCTCGTTGGCCATGATCTCGACGCCGAGACGAATGAGGATCGGGATTTCGCCGAAGCTCCGGTTATTGTCGATGATGTAGCCACCGATCGGCAAGAAGCCGCCGGTTACGACCGTCACGCGCTCGTGGACGTCGATAGTGAACGGTAGCCCGATCTCACCCTTGATGCCGAAGACGAACGAATCGAAACGAGCGCCGCCAATTAGAATGCCCGGCTTCACCAGAAGCGCGAAGTCGTTCTGCACTTTGGGCTTCTTGTTACTGACGAAATTCCAACGGAGCATGCCGTCGATGCCGAGGCCGATCTTCATGAAGCGCCCGGTGTGGGCGGCGAGCCAGTCGAGGTAGACGAGCTCTCCGGAGAGACCCCAGTCCATCTTGCCTTTTCCCTTGTTCCACCACTCGTACATCATGCTCGGGGCGCCGACGCCGCCGCTGTGGACCATGTCCTGTTCAAGCTTCTTTGCACCGATGGTCGAGTTCGCGGGCCCGGCCAGCGCGGGACTCGCCATCACTAGCACCAACGCGAATACACCAATTGCTCTTGCTGTCATTGTTCCAGCTGCTCCTTCCCCAGATGAGGTGGCCGAACCTTAGGGCACAAGTGCACACCTCGCCAGCGATTATCGGGGGCATTTCGTCCTTGCACAACTTTCTGAATTGCGAAGTAGTTCCGAAGCGTTAGGCTGAGTGTCAATCGCGGTATTGAAAACGATCGTCGGAACACCGTACGACCGACCCCTGGTCTTGACCCCCCGCGAGTCGATCCCCATACGCTGAGGCTCAGGAGGTTCCATGCGCGCGACAATCGTTCTAGCTGCCACCGCTTTCCTCGTCATCGGATGCAAAGATCCGGGAGCGGAGGTCACCGCCGCCAAGGTGGAGGCTCCCGCTGCCGCCAAGGACATGCCGGCTGCGGACAGTCCGTCGGCAGCCTCGCTTCCGGTCAACCCCTCCAACAGCAAGATCGAGTTCGTCGGGGCCAAAGTCACGGCAAGTCACCCGGGTGGCTTCACGGACTTCTCCGGCAAGGTCGACCTCGGGGATCCGATCGAGCAGAGCCGGCTCGAGGTGACTCTCCAAACCGCGTCGCTCTACGCGGACAAAGAGAAGCTCACGAAGCACCTCAAGTCGCCCGACTTCTTCGACGTTGCCCAGTTTCCCACGGCGACCTTCCAGTCGACCCAGATCAAGAAGGAAGGCGAGGGCCACACCATCACCGGTGAACTGACGCTCCACGGAGTCACCAAGAGCATCAGTTTCCCTGCGTCGATCAGCGCAAGCGAGTCCCAAGTCAACGCAAGCGCGGAGTTCTCGATCAACCGCAAGGACTTCGGGATCAACTATCCCGGCATGCAGGACGACCTCATTCGCGACTTGGTCGTGGTCAAGCTTACGCTGGCGTTGCCGCGGGGCTAGGGTCCACTTGTGGGGGCCAGGGTTGGAGCTCGAGGAGCTCCTTCACTCGGATTTTCCCGGTCTCGCGAACGCCCGTAGCAGCGTCGGCGATCGTCCACGCATGCGTGCCCTGACCCATCGGTTGTGACTCGACGAAGATGCAGCGGAGCTCGCCTTCCTCGAAGTGGCATCGCTTCTGAATCGCCTCGAGAAGCTGCAGGTTGTGGAGGTGTCCGTCCCCGAAGTTCCAACCGATCACGATACCGGCGACGAGCTCTCCATCCAGGTATTCATACGCGTCGATGTCGTCGACCGCCTTCGGCAGGAGGGACTGCAAGCAGCGCCCGTGCAAATGCATCGAACGAAATCCGAGGACCTTGGAGATGCTTGCGATGATTTGCTCCTCGTCCAGCATGCCCTCGAGCTGCCCCTGCAAACGCGGGGCCCACTTCGTGAGGTGCTCGTCGAGCTTTTTCGACGAGTCACCCTTGAAGAGCCAAACGCTGTACGCCCAGTTGCCCGCGTAGTAGCGCATGGAGCAGAGGAACGACGCGCGTGATGGCACGAGGTTGCCGAACAAGGGGACGGCGACGAGTGCAAATACGAGGTACCCGATCAAGAGAGGCGAACCAATCGAAAACGCGCTCACGTCGGCGTAGTGCCCAAACAAGACGAAGCCGCCGTACACC
>JBATLA010000030.1:0-8793 GCA_049669945.1 Polyangiales bacterium
GCGCTGGCACAGCGCAGAGGCGAGCTCTCGGCGCTGGTCGCGCTCGACTGGGCGGAGACCGATCCGGCCAATCGGCTTGACGGCGTCGTCTACAAGCAGGGCGACATCTGTGACCCCGCTCTCGTGGATGTGTTCCGCGAGCAGGGGATCGACACGGTGGTCCACCTCGCCTCGATCGTACGCGTCCCGAAGGGGGCGCCCGAGGACCTGGCGTATCGCGTGGACGTGCTGGGAACGCAGAACATCCTCGATGCCTGCGAGGCGGTGAATGCCAAACGGCTGATCGTGACTTCGAGCGGCGCAGCGTATGGCTACCACCCGGACAACCCGGACTGGCTCGACGAAGAGGACCCGCTGCGGGGCAACGACGAGTTCGAGTACTCGAAGCACAAGCGAATCGTGGAAGGCATGCTCGCCAAATGGCGCGAAGAGCGGCCGGAGCTCCGGCAGGTCGTGTTTCGACCGGGCACGATCGTGGGTCCCGACGTACACAGCCCGGTGACGGACCTCTTCGAGAAGCCTGTGATTCTGGGCATCATAGGCTCGGATTCGCCGTTCGTGTTCATCTGGGATCAGGACTTGGTGGCCTGTCTCGTCGACGCGGTGTTCTCCGACAAAGTAGGCGTCTTCAACCAGGCCGGCGACGGCGCGCTGACTCCGCGCGAGATCGCGAGGATCCTCGACAAGCCGTACGTGCCGCTCCCCGCAACGCTGGTGAAAGGGATCCTGTGGCTCCTGAAGAGCCTGAGGCTCGGGGAAAACGGCCCGGAGCGGGTGAAGTTCTTGCAGTACCGGCCGGTGCTCTCCAATCGGCGACTCAAAGAGGAGTACGGCTACACTCCAGAGCTCACGAGCCGAGAGGCCTTCGAGCTCTACGCGCGCGCCCGAGGTCTCCTTGGCTCCGCGTGATTTCGCCAGCAAGGTGGTCGTGATCACGGGGGGCGCCGGCGGAATCGGCATGGCCCTCGCGCGAAGCTTTGGCGGCGCCGGCGCAAGGATCGCGATCGTCGACCTCCCGTCGAGCCCCCTCGACGAAGCCAAGCGCCAGTTGAAGGCCGCGGGTATCGAAGCGGTCGCCCTGCCCTGCGACATCACCGACACCCAACAGGTCGTCAATACGATGGACGCCGTGCGTACTTCATTTGGCGGTATCGATGTGCTGATCAACAACGCGGGCATCGTGCACCGAAGCGCGTTCGCGGAGACGCGACCTGAGGTCTTTCGGCGCGTCATGGAGGTGAATCTGTTCGGCGCGCTTCACTGTACCCAGGTGTGCATGGCCGATCTGCTGGAACGACGAGGGCTGATCATCGCCGTGTCGAGCATCGCCGGGCTCGCGCCGCTCTACGGGCGGAGCGGGTACGCCGCGTCCAAGCACGCGATGCACGGGCTGTTCGAGAGCCTCGGCGCAGAAGTCGCAGACCGCGGAGTTGGCGTCTTGATGGTCTGCCCATCGTTCGTCGAGACCGGGCTCGAAGCAAAGACACTCGGCGGTGACGGCAAACGCATCAAGCGCCCTCGCTCCAAGGTCGGGGAGCTCGGTGATCCCGACGATGTGGCACGGGAGGTGCTGAAGGCCGCTCGCGCGGGCAAGAAGCGCCTCGTGCTCACCCCGGTCGGGAAGACGAGCGCCCTGCTCTCACGAATCGCGCCCGGGCTCTACGAACGGTTGATGATCCGCAGCCTCCGCTCCGAGCTCGGGGAGTCGTAACCACTCAGCTCTTGGGCGCCGCCAACCCCTTGACTGGATGCGCGCGATAGGGGGCTTCGAGGGCAGCCACCTCCTCATCGCTCAACTCGATCTCCACGGCTGCGATGGCGTCGTCGAGATGCTTCAGCTTGGTGGCTCCGACGATCGGCGCGGTCACAGCCGGCCTCGACATCAGCCAGGCGAGCGCGACCCGAGCCGGCGGATCGCCACGCTCCGCGGCAACCTTCTTGACCGCCTCGACGACCTCCCAGTCGGAAGGTTGATCGTAGAGAATCTGGTCGAGACCGTCGCTCGAAGAACGGCTGGTCGAGCTATCGCCAAGCTTGTTTCGGGTGCCGGCGAGCATGCCGCGCGCCAGAGGCGACCAGGGAGTCACCGCGATGCCTTGATCTTCGCAGAGCGGAAGCATCTCGCGTTCTTCCTCTCGATACACGAGATTGTAGTGGTTCTGCATCGTCGCGAAGCGCGCCCAACCGTTTTGCTCGGACATCGACAGCAAGCGTTGGAACTCCCATGCGTACATGGAGCTCGCACCGATGTAGCGGACCTTGCCCTGCGTCACGAGTTGGTCGAGCGCGGCCAACATCTCCTCCATCGGCGTCGCGGGGTCCAGGCGGTGGATCTGGTAGAGATCGATCGTGTCGACGCCCAGGCGCCGGAGGCTGTCTTCGCAGGCCTGCTGGATGTGTTTACGGGACAAGCCTCCCATGTTCGGGCGCTCACTCATCGGAAAGAACACCTTCGTGCCTATCACGAGCTCGTCGAGCTTGCCGTATTCCCGGAGCCATTTGCCCGTGACCTCTTCGCTGACGCCAATTGAATACATGTCCGCCGTATCGAAGAAGTTGATGCCGGCTTCGATCGCGCGCTTGAAGAACGGGGCGGAGGCGGCTTCGTCGTGGACCCACGGTCGCCACTCGGGCGTGCCGTAGCTCATGCAACCGAGGCAAATGCGTGAAACCGTGACACCAGTCCGTCCGAGATGAGTGTATTTCATGCGCGAAGAATACCCGAGTTGGCCCGGCTAGCGATCGACCATTCCGGCCGCTAGCTCTTTCCGTAGACCGGCACGAGCGCGCCGCGAGTCACGGCGTTTTGCGGCGAGGCGAGGAACGCGATGGTTTCGGCGATCTGGTCCGGTGTGGGCCAGGCGCTATGGTCCGCCCCGGGCATGGCCGCACGATTGGCGGCGGTGTCGATGATGCTCGGAACGATGGCATTCACCCAAACGCCAGTCTCCGCGAGCTCCTCTGCGAGAGACAGCGTCAGTGCGGCCACCGCCGCCTTCGACGCGGCGTAGGCGCTCATCTGCCCCGTGGGCAGCAGGGCAGGTAGCGCGGCCACGTTGACGATGCGGCCCTCGCCACCCTCGAGGGTTCGCACAGCCTCACGGCAGGACAGAAAGCAAGTCGATGCGTTCATGCGCATCAGGTGGTCCCAGGTCTGCAGGCTCGTGTCGGCGATTGGCCCCATCGCAAAGCCGCCCGCGATGTGGACGCTCGCGTAGAGTGCGGACGTGGCGCCGAAAAGACGGGCGACGTCGGCCTCGTTCGTGAGATCGAGCCCCTCGTGCAAGCGAACGGCGTCGTGATCGCGGTAGGGGAAGCGCTCGAGCTCTTCCGCAATGTAGACCGGCACATGCACCGTGGCGCCTGCGGCGATGAGACGGCCGACGACCGCCGTGCCCAGCGCGCCGGTGCCGCCTGTGACGACCGCTTCGCGGCCCGAGAAATTCAGCATCCGCCGGATACTAGTCTAGGAGGTAGTCGTATTCACGCTTCAGTTGAGCGTAGTCGAGCTCGAGCCGCCGGCCCTCGCGCTCGAACGAAATGACATCGTCGCGGAAAGCAGAGCTGCCGTAGGGGTTTTCGTAGCGCGCGTAGTCATGCACCTCGACCGGCGTGCCATCCTGAGTCAGCGGCTCGCCGTTCCACCCCACTACCAATTTGCCTTGGGAGGGCGACTCGTAATCGACCGTGAGGGACTGCACGTTCACAGTGAGCGGGGCATCGAGGATGGCTTGCTTGAACGCGTCGAAATCGACGTAATCAGCCTTGCTTCCGAGCTCGCTAATCCAGACCGTCTTGTCGCAATCCTTCGGGTCCTCACACTCGCCGTACCCCTGACGATTCTGACAAGCCTCATGACCCGGGTAGCCGTCAGGATACGTCGAGGAAGCCCCTGGATAGCCGTCGGGACACGCGACGATCTCGTGGTCGCCGAGGTCTTGGTGGTCTGGGTCGTCGTTGACCTTCCAATCGGCGTCGGGATCCGAGGCCCACAGGGCGACGTAGCTGTCTTCGTAGCGCCCGAAGAACCAGCCACCTTCTTTGTACGCTTCGTCGAACTGGCTCTTGTCGAAGAACGCGTGGGTGTAGAGGGGCTGGTCCTGCACGTAGAGCGTCTCCCCGGTTTCGACATCATAGAGGGAGACCACGACGTTCTTGACCTGAATCGCCCGAGGCATGGTGCCATAGCCAGTCCAAAATCGCGGCGTGTCGCCGCCCCAGTCTTCGTTTGCCGGATGCGTGGTGAAGACGACGGCGTCTTTGCCCAGCGTCGCCTGCCAGATCGACTGCTGATCGCCACCGTAGCCGCTCTCGTTCGCGACGTAGTCGACGCGGTGAGGGTCACGATAGTCCTGCGCGGTGCTGAGCATGTAGCCCGGCGTCCGATAGGTGTAGATGTTGACCTCGGGACGCATGTTGCGCGTGATGTCCTTCTCGGCGCCCTTGGCGAACACGGGGCCTACGACCGGGTCTCTCAACACCTCCTGGAAGTCCCTGAAAATACTGTAGTCGTCGTGGACCCACCAGCCGTAGGCGTCGAGCATCTCGGCCCAGAGCCCAATGGTGAGGTAGTGTGTGTAGGCCTCGAGCGTCATGAAGGTCATGCCGTCCTCGAAGTGATTCACGTCGAGGCCCCAGCTTTCCGCCTCGTCGAGCCTGATGCCCATCCGCTGGCGGTTCTCCATCTCCTCGCGTTCGGTGTCGTTGGCGATGTCGTAGATGACGCGCGGGAGCCTGTACTCTTCGGCCAGTGCGACCATCGTCGAGCTCATGTTCCCCGGACGGAAGTCGGCGAGCTCGAATGGCAGATTGGAAGGCTTCGCTTCCGGATCATCCAAGTCGGTTACACCGAAGAGGAGTGCGGCCGTGGAACGGGTGCTGTCGCGCGAGCCGCCGAATTTCTGCTCGTAGGTTCGCCCGTGGGTGCTCCCAAACGTGCCGCGGTACTGATTCAAGGCCATGTCGGCGAAGATCAGGTCCAAGACCATCGACGCGAGCTGCTTGATCTCCGGGTCCTCGGCGAGCTCAGCGAGCGCGACGACGGCCGGGATGTCTTCGTCGTAGTAGACGTTGGAGAGCCACTCGCTGAAGCCGCTCTTGTATCGGAGCTCGAGCCACTTCATGACGCGCGGCCGAAAGGTTTCCATCTTCTCAGCGCCCGTCTCACCACTGGCAGCAAACACCTCGTCGGGATAGAGCTGCCCCACCAGATACGCGCCGCTGGCGTAAAGGATGAAATGGTTCTCCGTGACGTAGACCATGCTGTCGGTGGTCGGAACCCAATCCTCGTCGTCGTCGACCGGTTCAGGCTCGGGCAGCCACTCGGTTTCGTTCAGCCGCTCGTCGGGCCAGAACTTGTGCTTGAGCAGCACCCCTTTGATGTTGGCGACCATCTCCGCCCGGAGCACCTCGGAATCGGAGTACTTGTAGAGCAGCCACAGGAGCCCGGGGAGCTTGAAGTCGGAGGTGTCTTCGCGCGCTGTGAGGCGATCGAGATCGTGCTGAATCTTCGATTCGTCCGGCTCAATGCCGCGCATGACCCGAACGACCTCAGAGTAGGTGTTGTTCGCGTCGGCAGCCTCGGTGGCGTCGAAGAACGCCTGACGTCGGAGCTCGTAGCCAGTCGACTCAGGACCCGACGGCGATGATGAACAACCTACCCCCGCCGCAACCGCGGCCGCCAGGACCAAACTCACCACTAGTCTCATTTGCGTACCCTCCGCCCGGATCCAAGATTCGAATAGCGCGACCCAACGTTGAGCGCAGCGGATAAACGACCCTGCGCAAACTTTGCGCGAGCGGCCCCCGCTTCAGCTGCTCGAAAGCGCGATTTGTCGCAACTGCTCGGCCGTGACGGCGTCGAACTCCTCGAACTCGAGGGGCGCACGTTCTGCGATCTCCGTTGGGACCTCATTCGACAATCGATTCCAGGAAGCGTCGTCGAGCGACTCGACTAGCTCGGCGAAACCAGCCGCCAGCGAGCGTTCCGGAAGATAGCGATTCGCGATGCGCACGATGCTCTGCAGCATCGCGAGGTAAGGCTGGAGCTCCTTCGTCGTCGACGCGGCTTCGCTGTCGATCCACGCGATCGGCACGCGCTCGATTGAAGCCGGGCGCGCGAGCACAGTCCGAAGCAGGAGCTCGATATCGAACGCGAAGCGCTTCTCGACGGTATCCCTGACGATGGCCTTGGCGACGTCGGCGCGAAACGCCTTGAACCCGCATTGCGTGTCGACGATGGGACTGAGCTCGGGGATCAGCCGCTTCCACAGATAGATGAACAGCTTTCCGCGCGTGTTGCGCGCGCCGCCCTTGATGACCACCGACAGTGGCTCGCGACGTGACCCGATCGCTGCGTCAAAGCCCCCGCGCAGGATCGGGTCGATGAGCAACCCTAGTTGCCCGAGATGCGTGGAGAGGTCCGCGTCCGTGAACACGACGACGTGGCTTTGGCTGTCGTCCTCGGCGGCGACGCTCATGCCGTACTCGACAGAGCCGCCTTTTTGACTGTCGTCCGTCGATCTCAGGCCGCGCGCGAGCGGATGGCCAGTATCGATGGCGTCCTGCAGGAACAGCACTCGGACCCGGTCTCCGAGCCCCCGCGCATTGACGATCTGCTGGGCTATTTCACCGCATTTCTCTGGGCATCCGTCGTCGACGACGAGCATCTCCCAGCGTGCGGCCGGAAGGCCGGCCAGCAGCCACTCGACCTGCTCGACCTTACGCACGAGGAAATCCTCGCCGTGCGGATGCTCGGCTTGCGTTCGAAGGCGATTGTGCTCCTTGTACATCGCGAACACGATCGACACGCGCAAGGACTCGTGAAGCGCCGCCACCCGCATTCGCGACTGCGCGAGCTTCATCGCCAGCCGGACGAGAACCGGGGCGTCTGGCGAGGCTTCCTCGAGGCGTGCGAGCTCGTCGGAGCTCGATGCGAGCGCGATGAGCTCGTCGGCGATCGAGCGAACCCAAGCGTCCTGCTCGGCTTGGGTCAAATCGACTTGGGCAGGCGCCTCGGCCGACCAGCGCGAGACCTTCGCTGCAGGACTCACAGGACCACCGTCATCCCGTCCTCGGCCGCCTCCAACTCGATCTCTGGAACCCGGGACAACATCTCTTCGTTCATGTGGGTGACGATGATGCGCTTGCAGGTCATGCGTGAACGATTCTCCATGATGCTCGCGTAGTTGTTGTGCAGCGGAACATCCTTGTCAAAGGCGTAGCACTCGCACGCGAACAGGTCCGCGCCGGCCGAGGCCTCGATCAGGGTGTCGGTCCACTGCGTGTCGCCGGAGTAAACGAAGGTCTTTCCCTCGACCTCGACGCGCAAGCTGTACGAGGGCGCTCCGCTGAAGTGGGCAGCCGGAAACGCGGTCACCTGCGCGCCGTCGAGGGAGACCGGACTGCGCGGTTTCAACTCGACGAGGCGAATCTCGAACCCGGGGTTGATCTTGGATGAGCCCGGGAAAAGAACTTCTCGCGCCTTCTCGAGACGTTCTGGGAGACCCGGCGGGCCGGCGATCGTGAGCGGCTCCTCTCGCTTGGACGCGAACTGGGCGTCGAGGAGGAAGAACGGAAGCCCGCCGAAGTGGTCACCATGCAGATGCGTGATGAAGATCTTGCTCACGTCGCGCGGCCGGAGCTGTTGCTGGCGCATGGCCACGAGCGAGGAGGCGCCGCAATCGATCAGAAAGAGGTCCTCCGGCGTGCGAATTGCGATGCAGGTTTGAAACCGGCCGCCGCTGCCGAACGCGTCTCCGCTGCCCACAAAGCGTATTTCTACCCGTCCCATCCGCCTAGGGGGGCGAGGCTAGCAGACGCCCGAACCCTGCACATCGATCCACCCTCAATTCGACCCCACGAGGCGGGCCGAACGGTGTATGCTGCCCACCCGTCAAAACGAGGAGTGACCATGGCCGAGCCCCGACTGACCCTAGACGACGCGTACCATTGGGAGAGCACCGCGCCTGACCGGATCTGGCTGACCCAACCGATCGGCGACGGAAAGGTGGAGACCTACACCTGGGCGCAAGCCATGGACCAAGTGCGGCGGATGGCCGCGCACTTGCAGTCGCTAGGCCTCGAGCCCGGGAGCCACATCGGCCTGATATCGAAGAACTGCGCCCACTTCATCTTGGCGGACTTGGCGATCTGGATGGCCGGGCACGTGAGCGTCGCGCTCTACCCGACACTCAATGCCGACACGATCGAGTACATCCTCGACCACAGCGAGTCGAAGCTCTTGTTGGTCGGCAAGCTCGACGGCTGGGCGGAGATTGAAAAAGGCATCCCGAAGGAGATGCCATGCATCTCGCTCCCGCTGGCGCCGCCCAACGACTACGAGACCTGGGACGCGATCACGGCGAGGACCGAGCCGTTGCACGGAAACCCCAGGGTCAAGGCCGAGGATCCCGCCATCATCGTGTACACCTCGGGAAGCACCGGACGTCCGAAGGGCGTGATGCACAGCTTCGGTGCCATCGCAGCCTCGGTCGATGGTGCGGAGACGATCTTTCAGGCCACGGAGGCAGACAGGATGTTGTCCTATCTCCCCTTGGCCCACGTGTTCGAGCGCTTCTGCGTGGAGACACAGGCGCTTCGGTCGGGGATGCAGCTCTTTTTCGCAGAATCGCTCAACACCTTCGTCGCCGACCTCAACCGCGCACAGCCGACCATCTTCGTTTCGGTGCCGCGACTTTGGTTGAAGTTCCAGCTCGGCGTCTTTCAGAAGATGCCCCCCGAGAAGCTCGCGCGGCTCATCCGGATTCCGCTGCTCAACCGCGTCGTCAAGAA
>JBATLA010000031.1:0-2369 GCA_049669945.1 Polyangiales bacterium
GGCCGCGCGCTGCTTCGACACGGCTAGTGCCCGCGCTCCCGGTCGACGCCCGGATGCGTCGGATCGCCCGGCTCGTGCCGCGGGTTCGCGGTGAGGTAGGTCCCGTCGCGCCCTGGAATGGAGAGGAGCGTCTCCTTGTCGTAGAGGAAGTGCTCTCGACTCGTCGAAGGCGGCATGTGCATCCCGGTGTCCATTCGGATCGCGTCACATGGGCAGGCTTCGACGCAGTAGCCGCAGAAGATGCAACGTAGCTCGTCGATCATGAAGACCGCCGGATAGCGCTCGTAGCCGTGGCGCGGGTCGCCGGGTTCGTACTCTGCGGGCTCGATGTGAATGCACTGCGCCGGGCATGCGGTGCTGCAGCACAGGCACGCCACGCACCGCGGGGAGCCGTCGGTTCGCTGTGTCAGTCGGTGAATGCCGCGGAACCGCTCCGGGTACTCCACCTTCTCCTCGGGGTACTTCACCGTCGCAATTTCCTTCTTGGCCTTGGGCGCGAAGGTGTTCTTGAAGAAGCGCCCGGCTGCGAAGGTGATCCCCTTGGCGATTTCGGGGAGGTACACCTGCTCGGCGATGGTGCGTCCTGGCTTCTTGATGACTTTGACTTCGACTGCCATGCGGACCTCAGAAGATCTTCTCGAAGAAAGAAACCCAACCGTCGGCCCAGCCCGACAGTATGAACGCGCCCATCACGAAGATGTTGAGGAGCGACACCGGTAGGAGGCCCTTCCAGCAAAGCGACATGAGCTGGTCGTAGCGAAATCGCGGAAGCGACCAGCGAATCATGAGCTGGAACCAGATCAGTACGATGATCTTGAGTAGGAAGAACAGGACCTGAATCACGATCACCAGCCAGTGATCGAGCGGCACCGAATAGCTCGCGGCCATGAAGGGCAATGAGAATTCGAAGCCGTCGCGGAAGAGGTAGGGAACATCCCAGCCGCCGAGGAATAGGACCGATGCGATGGCCGCAAGCGAAACGACTTCCACGAACTCGCCCATGAAGAACATGCCGAACTTCATGCCCGAGTACTCGGTGAGGTAGCCCCCGACGAGCTCGCTCTCGCCCTCGGGAAGGTCGAATGGAACGCGCTTGGTTTCAGCGACGGATGCGACGAAGAAGTTGATGGCGCCGAGCGTGAGCGGCGGGACGAAAATGCCCCACATGTGCTCGTGTTGCCACAGCGCCATGTCCTCGAGGCGGAGCGACGCGTAGATCATGAAGGCAGGGACGAGCGTGAGACCGATCACGACCTCGTAGCTGACCATCTGGCTGGCAGCGCGGATGCCCCCGAGGAGCGAGTACTTGTTGTCCGAGGCGTACCCCGCGACCGCCGCGCCAATGATGCCCGTGCTTGCAATGGCGAAGATGAACAGAATGCCGACGTTGATGCTGGCCACCTGCATCGGAATCGCGGGCCCGGAGAGCGCGCCGGTGCGCGGCAAGACCTCCGTAAGGTGATCGAGGTACATCATTCCCGCGAAGGGAATGACCGCAAAGGCGGCGATGGCAGGAATCAGCGCGATGATTGGGCCGGCCGAAAACAGCAGCTTGTCGGACTTCGGGGGGACGAAGTCCTCTTTGAAGATGAACTTGAGCGCGTCGGCGACCGGGTGGAGCAAGCCGATGAGCATGATCTTGCCCTGGTTGCCCACGATCATGGTGTGGACGGCATACCCAGCGCGGAGTAGGACCGAGGCCAGGCCGAAACCGATCAGGCTCCTGGTCAGGTCGGCAGTGGAAATCGGTAGCGGATTGCTGCCCTTGATCGCTACGAAGGTGATGGCAACGAGCGCGACGATGGCGACGATGCCCGTGAGCGCTGCCAGCCGCCACAGCGGAAGGCGTGCGCGGTCGAGCATGGTGACGGCGCCCGGGGGAAGTACGATGGCCGCGCGGGAGGGTCCCAGGCGGTCCTGGATCATCGCGCTTTGGCGCCGCTCGGCCCAAATCAGGACTGGTGCAAAGACGCCCACGGTGATCACGAGGACGAAGAGGATCTTCAAGATCGACGAGCCGATGAGGAGTCCGGTCGTCATTGAGCTGCCTCCGCCGCGTCGGAGAGGCCTTTGCGAAGGCCATCGAGATTGGTGAACCCGAGGTCCTTGCCGAGCGCTTTGGCGAGCTCGCCGATCTTTTGCCAGCCCGGTTCGATATCAGCCGGCGCCGAGAGCACGCCGCGGAACGACTGCGCGATGCCCTGGGCGTTGATGAAGCTGCCTTCGATTTCGAATATGTCCGCGATGGGAATCACCACTTCCGCCGCGGCCGGCAGCGCGCCGACGTGACTGGTCAGTGAAACCACGGCGTCGAGCGAAACCAGGGGCGCCAGCTCTTCGAGCTTCTCCGCGCTCGCCCAGCCTAGTGC
>JBATLA010000032.1:0-3932 GCA_049669945.1 Polyangiales bacterium
GCTCGAGACACCGTACGGCTCGCGTCGGCCGCACGAGAGGCGGCGCAGGCTGAAGCCCGACTCGCGCGCCGTGGGCTCACCGAGGCCGTGATTCGCGCACCTTTCGGAGGAACCATCGTGGAGAGGACGGTCGAGCTCGGCGAGTACCTCGGTCCGGGAAGTCCGCTGCTCACCCTCGCGGACACGAGCCAGCTCAAGGCACGGGTTCTGCTCGACCCGCGGGAGGCGCTCGACGTGGCGGTGGGGGCGCCTGCATCCGTGTTTGTATACGCACGGCCAGGTGAAGAGTTCAGTGGCCGGGTGGTCCGCGTGGGCGAGGTGATCGACCCCCGAACGCGGCGGCTGCCCGTCGAGATCGAGCTCGATGATCACGAGGCCCGTTTGCGCCCGGGGCTGGTTGCGCGGTTCTCCGTTCAGACCGGCGATCCGAAGGAAGTCATGCAAGTGCCGCTAGACGGAATTTTCGAGCGCTTCGGGAGCCAACACCTCTACGTCGTGGAGGACGGGGTCGCGAAGCGCCGATCGATCGTTCTCGGTCCCGTCCGTGCGGGCTATGCCGAAGTGATCGAAGGCATCAAACCGGGTGACGTGGTGATCAGCAAAGGAGTCACCCGTGTCGTCGACGGCTCCGAAGTTCACATCGTACCCGTCGACGCGCCATGAGCATCCCCGCCTTCGCTGTCCGGCAACCCGTGCTCGTCAATCTAGTGGCGATTTCGATGGTGGTGGTTGGGGGTTTGGTGCTCGGCTCCATGCATCGCGAGTCGCTGCCGACGATGCCGACCGGATGGGGCTCGGTGACGACCGTGTACGTGGGGGCATCTCCGGAGGAGATCGAGCAGCTCGTCACGATTCCCGTCGAGCACGCCGTGGCAGATGTCGACAAGATCGACGAGATCTGGAGCTCGTCGAAAGAAGGCATTTCGTACGTGAGCTTCAAGTTCGACTCGGACGTCGAGGACATGACGAGCGCGATCATGGAAGTCTCGAACGAGGTCAACCGCATCGACGACCTGCCGATCGATGCCGAGCGGCCGGTTGTACGCGAGTACAAGGTGGATTTCCCGACCATCACCGTAGCGGTGCGTGGAGAAATCCCCGAGGTCGTGTTGCGCCAGGTTGGCAAGGATCTGGCCGACCGAATCGAGCGCCTACCAGGCGTCTCCGGCATCTGGCGAAACGGCATCCGAGACCGTGAATTCCGGGTCGACGTCGATCCCGACCGGCTAGCCGCCTATCAGCTTCCCCTCACGGCGGTCACGAACGCGCTCCGGCGACGCGCTTCGAACGTGCCCGCAGGGACGACCACGGGAGAAGGCGACGCGCGACTCGTGCGCGGCATGACGCGCGTGAACGATGTCGAAGAGCTCGGCGCCGTCGTGATTCGGCCAGACGCCCGTGGTGGCTCCGTTCGCGTGGGGGATGTTGCCGACGTTCGTGACACCTTTGCCGCCGGCAAGTTCAGCGGCCGGGTCAATGCGGAGCCGGCGATCGTGCTCACAGTTCGAAAGGAAGAGCAGGCCGACAGCGTCCTCATCAGTGAACAGGTCCGGGCACTCGTCGCGCAGCTCGAGCCGACGCTTCCGCCCGGCGTCACAATTGATCTCTTTGGCGACGCCGCAGCCGAGGTGGAGCATTCGCTCGGCACGCTCTACACGAACGCCGCAGCTGGACTCGTCCTCGTCTTGCTCATGCTCTGGGTGGCGGTGGGTGCGCGCAACGCCACCATGGCGGCGATTGGCCTGCCCGTCGCGTTGGCCGGCGCACTGATCGCGATGAACGTCATGGGCATCACGATCAACATGATGTCGCTGCTTGCGCTGATCCTCTGCTTGGGCGTCGTCGTCGACGACGCGATCATCATCATCGAGAACATCTACCGGCACATGGAAGAGGGGATGCCTCGGCGAAAAGCCGCGGTGGTCGGCACCCAAGAGGTCTTCTGGCCGGTCGTCGCGTCGACGCTGACGAGCTGGGCGGCGTTCTTGCCTTTGCTATTGATGGAAGGCGTGCTTGGCGATTTCTTCGCGATCATTCCGAAGGTCGTCGTGGCAGCCCTCGGAGCTTCGCTGATCGAAGCGATGTTCGTTCTGCCGAGTCACATGGCCGATTTTGGCAAGCTCGGCGGGCACCGAGGAGACGAGGCAGGCCCGCCGAAGACACGACTCCAGCGAATTGGGGGCCGCGTGCTCGGCACGTACGAGCGCGTGTTGCGCTGGTCGCTTCACCATCGCGGCACGGTCGTGTTCACGGCCTATGCGGTGTTCATCGTGGTGCTCGGTGTGACGTTCAGCGTGAAGGACGTAATCCTCTTTACCGAGGGCGACCCTGATATGTTCGACGTTCGGCTTCACATGCCGACAGACGCGTCGAAAGAAGAGACAGAAGCGCTTCTCGCCAAGCTCGATGCGCGCATTCTGGAGCTCGGGAGCCCGGATATCGAAGCGACCGTTGCCGTGCGAGGAATGACCCGCACCGACATGGGGCTGCGAACTGGGGACCACATGGGGATCGTCACCATTTTCGTCGTGCCCGCAACGACGCGCAGCAACCTTCACGCGGGACGCGACCTGGTCACTGAGGTGAGCGGCCTTTACGACGACGTGGTCGGGCCTGCGCGGCTGGAGGTGGTGGAGGTGAGACCTGGGCCTCCTCGCGGCGCGCCCGTCGCCGTTCGCATTCGCGGGAACGAGCACGAGCGTCTGGTCGAGCTAGCCGAGCAGGTGCTGACCGAAGTTCGCAAGACGCCTGGGACGCGCAACTCGAATCACGACCACGAGCTCGGTAAACAGGAACTTCAGATCAAGGTCGATGAGCAACGCGCGGCCCTTCACGGACTGACGCCAGACCTCGTCACGGCTTGGCTGCGAAGCGCGTTCGGGTCAACGCCCGTTGCCACGCTGCAGGAGGGCGATGACGAGATCGACATCGTCGTGCAGCTCCGTGAGGACGTGTTGGAAGACCCGAGCCGAATCGCCTCGCTTCGAATCATCGCACCAAACGGGGACGAAGTGGCGATCGAGGACATCGCGGAGGTCTCTCACGGCCGTGGGCCGGGTATCATTCGGCGCTATCAGCAAAAGCGCGTGGTCAGTGTGCTTTCCGGCATCGACGACACGGCCACGAACAGCGGCGAGGTCAACACCCGGCTCCAACGAGCGCTCGCTCCGCTCGAAGCTGCCAACCCCGACGTTCGGTTCGAGTACGGCGGCCAGTTCGAAGAAACCCAAGAGTCGCTCGAGTCGCTTTTCCGAGCGTTCTTCGTAGCAATGCTGCTGATCTATACGATTCTAGCGACGCAATTTCAGAGCTTCTCTCAACCGACGGTCGTGATGGCAGCGATCCCTCTGTCGCTCATCGGCGTTTGCGGAGGCTTCTTGTTGGGCGCCAAGCCGATCGGACTCATCTCGCTCGTTGGCATGGTCGGGCTCACCGGCATCGTGGTCAACGACTCCCTCGTGTTGGTGGACTTCATCAACAAACGGCGGGCGCGGGGCTTGGCGCTCGATGAAGCGATCGTCGAAGCCGGAATGTTGCGACTGCGACCGATTTTCCTCACCAGCATTACGACCATCGCGGGTCTGTTCCCGCTCTCGCTCGCGATCGACAGCTTGCCGCACCTTGCACCGATGGCGCAGGTCATGGTCTATGGGCTGACGTTCTCGACGTTGCTCACGCTATTGGTGGTCCCGTGCCTGTACCGCCTTGACGTCGACCTCGCGGAACGCGCGGCCAGGTGGTTCGCGCCGATGAGACGCTGGCTCACCGACCCCGGCGCAGCCGCATCCGAGACGACCGACACCACCGCCGAGTAGCGCATGGCAAGCACGCCGGGTAGCTGCTACGCGCAGGGCATGGCGAGGCGTTTCGAGAACAAGGTCGTTTGGATCACGGGCGGGGGCAGCGGAATCGGTAAGGCCCTGGCGCTGGCG
>JBATLA010000033.1:0-1863 GCA_049669945.1 Polyangiales bacterium
ACTCCTCGCACACGCCTCCCGGCTGCGAGGGGGCCTCCGCGAGCACGGCTATGACGTGCCGGACGGCCAGACTCAGATTCTCCCTGTTTTAATAGGCGAAAACGATCGTACAATGCGGCTCTCGGCGGAGCTCTTCGACCGCGGTGTCTTCGTTCAAGGCATTCGGCCGCCGACGGTTCCAGCAGGCAGCGCCAGGCTGAGACTCACGCCCATGGCGACGCATCGAACAGACCAGATCGACCGAGCAATCGAAGCGTTCGCGTCCATCGCCCACCAAAGATAGGAGGCCGCCAAATGAAGGGCGTGTTCATCACAGCGACCGGTACGGGAGTCGGCAAGACCTGGCTCGCAAGCGCACTTGCCGCAGCCTGCGTCCAACGCGTCAAACGAGTCGCGGCGATCAAGCCAATCGAAACCGGTGTCGATCCCGAACCCCTGGACGCGCTGCAACTCGCGCGCGCGTGCAACGACGAGGCGCTCGCGTACGCGGCTGGCTTGTACCGCGCCAGGGAACCGCTCGCGCCGTACGCGATCGAGAAGCGCGGCGGTCCGTCCGTTGGCTCGCTGCGCGCGTTGACGAAGCGCGTGCGTCAGCTTGGCAAGGATGCCGACTTCACGATCGTAGAAGGTGCCGGCGGGGTGTTGGTTCCACTAGACAGGGAACACACGATTGCCGACCTCGCGGCACAACTCGATCTGCAAACCGTGCTGGTTGCGCGCAACGCGCTCGGCGTCTTGTCGTACACACTCACGGCGGTGGAAGCGCTACGCAAAAGGAACGTCTCTGTGAGTGCGGTCGTGCTCAACCACGTCGACCGGAACCAGCCAGAGGACATGAGCCGCACGTCGAACGCCGACGTCCTAGCCGACTACCTCCCGCGGCTGCCGATCCTGTGTGCACCGCACGTGGAGAGCCCCAGCGAACTGCGCGATACCGCGATCCAGCTCTGTAAACTACTGAAAGTATGAAGCTTTCTGGTTTCTTCTACGAGAATCATCTACGATACCATTGCTAGAACGTTCCTGATACCGTGATTCCCGTCGGCGTGATCGAGAGGGCGGTCTCCCGCTTGCGCTTCATGCGACGCGCACCGATCGCAAACCAGGTCGCGCTTCCCACGAGAGCCGCTGCACCAAGCGCTCCGTACACGTATGTCCATGAAGTCGCGGAGTGTTCCACCACGCAGTTGCCCGCGACCTCGCGCGTACACGAACCATTCTTTGCAAGTCCAACACCCATCGCTGCAACACCGGCAACACCCAGTGCCGCGATTGTGCTCGCGCCGATGATCGTCGACTTCGGGAGACGCGCGCCGTCCGTTTGCTGCGTCTCGGTGGTGCGGTAACGAATCGTCGCTTCTTCGAGTGCAAGCTCCGTTGCTTTTCGTTCCGCAATCGACTGCTCCAACGCATCCATGCGTTCACGCACTTCTTCTTCGCGCGTCGGGTCCCTTGTTTCTTCTAGGTAGTGTTGAAACGCTTCGAGCGCTTCCTCTTCGCGCTGCAAACGATCCGCTGCAACGCCGATGTTGTATTGAAGTTCTCCGCGACCGCTCAACCGATGCGCGTGCCTGAAGTAGACGAGTGCGCTCTCGTACTCCGCGTTGTCGAACGCGACCCGACCACGCTCGAAGTACTCTCGGCCGGCGGCGTCGTCCGTCGCTTCCTGACCGTGCGCGGACCCCGCCCCCGACACCGCCACGACGAGCGCGACGGCGCACGCACAGCTCCAACGAAAGATGATCCCCCGGCTCCTCTTCATGTCTCCAAGGTAGAGGGCCGGGCACCCCTGCCGCAACTCCGTAACCGCACGAATTTTCAGGTGATCCCCGGTGTGCAGGACGCATTCGAGTTGCACGGAGG
>JBATLA010000034.1:0-1765 GCA_049669945.1 Polyangiales bacterium
GGCCTTGGTTGCGGCTTCGCCGGTGCGCCCCCCCTGCCCGCGGAACATCATCGCGGAAAGCTCGAGGTCCTTGGCGAGCGCGTTTGCAGCCTGCGCGAGTCGATCGGCCATCGACATCGCCTCGCCGACATCCCCGCTCGCGAGCGCCTTCTCGAAATCGCTGAGCCGCTCCGCAGCGCGCCCACGAAGACCGCTCTCGTAGGGTCCGAGGGCGTCTTCGTTGACGCCGCCCAGCAGTTCGGAAACCTCCTTCGCCATCTTTTCGAGCTCACCACGAATGTCGGCGGCGAGTGAGTCACCTTCTCCGGCCGCCCGCTCGATCGCCTTGTCCCCAACGCGCTTCGCCTTGTCGGCCATCCGCTTCTGCTCGACTTCGAGGTCACGGATCGTGTCGGTAGCCTCCATCAAGGCGCGCTCTCGCGGTCCGAACTTCGTTTCCACCAACGAAGACTCGCTTTGAGCGAGCGCTTGCGTCATCGACTCGATCATCTGATCGAGCTTCATCAGCGCGGCTTCGGCCGCGTCCAGGTCGCCGCTCGCAAGCGCCTCGCGAACGCTCCGGAGCGCATCGGTCGACTGTGCGGCCTGACGTGCCTGCCGATTGACGAACTCGCCCGGAACGTACTGCATCGCTTCACGCAGCTGTTGCCGCAGCGCCTCCATTCGGCGCTCCGCGCGATCCAAGGCGGCCATCAAAGCGCGTTGGAGCTCGGGCGTCTGCCCGCGACGAAGCTCCTGGATTAGCGACGCGATCTCGCTACGAAGCTGTTGCATCTCCCGGGCGATCTCCGCTGCGTCATTGAGTCGCGCTTCGCTGATCAAGTCCGCCACGATGAGGCTGTCCTTCTCGAGCTCCTTGACGAGCATGCGGTCGTAGCGAAGGCGCCCGGGCACGCGGTCGGCCGTTTGATAGGAAGCCGCTTCACGCTTGTGCAGGCGATCGAGGCGCTTCCTCATGTCGAGGAGCAAGGGAATGGTCCTGGCGCCCGAGTGGTCGCGCACATCGGCTAGCAGCGTTGCGACGCCTCGATACGGCCGCATGGCGGAAGCGCGCCGCTTCTGTGCCTCGGGCAAGGAGCTCGTCAATGGCGTCTCCAAGCGCACCGCCAACGTCCCCAAGAGAGAGTCGAGCAGTTGCTCGAGCTCCACGATGCGGTCGCGCCGCCGAGTGATTTCGGACGCGAGCGTAAGCGTTCGAACTGCGGAACGGCCAACACCAGGGCCGTCCACTCGATTGCCATCTTTGGCTTCGTACCAGATCGTGATCGCGTCGGCCGGCGCGAGCGAGAACTCCTCGAGTCGGATCACGGTCTCTCCGTAGATCTCCATTTTTGCCTCTTCCGCCGGGGTGAGAATAGGCCGTCGCAAGTGCTCACCGTTCGGAAGCTTGATGATCAGCGTGAGCTCCTGCACCCCGTGGTCGTCGCTCGTGCTGTGTTGGAAGAGAACCCCCTCGCGTTCTTCGACGACCAAGTCCTTATCGGGCGCGAGCATGGCGACCCGCGGCGGTTCGTCCAGTTCGACCCGGATCGAGCGGGTCCGGTAGTCGACCCGCCGCTCTCCTTGGCTCGACTCGACGAAAATCTCGAGAGGACCGTCGGCATCCGCAACGAAAGAGGCGACGAACTGACCGGCCGCCCGCTTGGCCTCCACGTGTCGGCCGGGGAGCTCGACGACGACCCGGGCTGCGTCGCCGATGGGGCCGATGGAATACTCGACTGCCGTCCCGCGTGGAACGACCAAGCGATTCGCGTCTTCCGCCTCC